>JBGVHJ010000039.1:0-24961 GCA_045122255.1 Eubacteriales bacterium
TATTGCCTTCGGCAGTTATATTTGCTGCGCAAGTTTAGGAGGCGAATATAATATCACTAAAGCCGTAGGCTTTAATATCACTGTCGCGTAAGCGACAATATCACTCCGCCATAGGCGGAATATCACTCTTTCAAACAGTTCGATAATCAAAACTTGCATTTATAACTACAACACAAAAACATTAAACAGGAAGGAATTTATTCTATGATTACTTTAAATATCAACCTTCAGCTCTTTGGAGCGGGTGAAAAGGTGCTTGGCACCGAGGGAGAGATCAACGTAAAGAACGGCAGCGTTTCGGAATACGCTGAGGGTGAGGGTCTTTCTCCTGAGATGAAAACCTATTATTCCGACTATCTTATCGACAATGCGGAGCCTGCTTTGGTTCACGATCGCTTCGCGCAGAAGCACAATATTCCCACGGGCAACGGCAAGAGCGTTCAGTTCCGCAAGTACGATCCTCTGCCCAAGCTTACCGACCCTATTGCCGAGGGTATTACTCCCACGGGTCAGACCATCAATATGGGCATCGTAAACGCGACCGTTGCGCAGTACGGCGGCTACGTTGAGCTTACCGATCTTCTGCTTATGACCGCCATCGACAACAATCTTTGCATGGCGACCAAGCTTCTTGGAAGTCAGGCGGGAAGAACCCTTGACACTATCTCCCGCGAGGTTCTCGTTGGCGGTACTAACGTACAGTATGCAGAGGGTCAGGTCAGCGCGAGATGTCAGCTTAAGGGCGGCAAGACCGAGGGTGAAAACCACTATCTTACCGTTGACGCTATCCGCAAGGCGGTCAGATTCCTTAAAAATCAGAATGCTGAGAAGATCGACGGCGCTTTCGTTGCTATCATTCATCCCGATTGCGCTTACGACCTTATGAGCGATCCCAACTGGAAGTATCCTCATCAGTATGCAGAGCCCTCCGCAATTTTCGAGGGTGAGATCGGCAAGATCGAGGGTGTGAGATTTATCGAGAGCACCGAGGCAAAGGTCTTCCACGCTGAGGATCTTGCTATCAACGCGAGAAATCTCAAGGTCAGCGAAAAGGCAAGCGGTACTGCTACCGTCAAGTTTACCGGCGGAAGCGTTGCGGCGGACGAGCTTGTTGGCAGAGAGGTGCTTATCGGCGGCAAGAAGTATTACGTTTCGGCTAACACTACAAGCACTATGACTCTTGCGACCGACAGCACCAAGGCAAATCCGGCGAGCGTTACCTGTGACGTTGACACCGCTATCTATCCCGGTGAGGCGGGTGCTGAGGGCAGAGACGTATATGCGACCCTCGTTTTCGGTGAAAACGCTTACGGTACTACCTCTCTTGCTAACGGCGGTCTTGAGCATATCGTCAAGCAGCTTGGAAGTGCCGGATCCTCCGATCCTCTCAATCAGAGAGCAACCGTGGGTTGGAAGGCGACTAAGGTCACCGTCCGTCTCGTTGAGGCGTTTATGATCAGAATCGAGACTGCGGCTTCTGTTTAAAAATAATTGCAAGCACCCCAAATGGGGTGCTTGCAGAAAGGAAATTTTATGTCGAAATTGAATGAAACAATTGCCGCCATAAGGGCGGAATACGAACAGATGCTTGCCGAGAAGGAGGCGGAAAACGCGATCCTTCGCGGAGAAAAGAGAATCGCCGTGGAAAAGGCGAAGGCTGCCGCCCGGGAATACGAGGACTATCTCAATGAATACGTTTCGGTGAAGCTTTTCAAGGACAATGACCGCTACAAGGACGACGTTTACGTTGCGGTGAACGGTCAGAATTGCATTATCAAGCGCGGCGAGTGGGTGAGGATCAAGAGAAAGTTTGCCCTTGTGCTTGATGCGTCAGAAATTCAGGATATGAAGACCGCCGAGTTTATCGAGCGTGAGCAGAAGAGGTTTGTTGAGGGAATTTGAGGATAAAGGCTTCATGATTTATGGGGATGCGGTTTCCGCTTTTTCGAGAAAAAGCTTGGCAAAAAGCTTCACCTGAAATTATTTGGTGATGTAGCCATATTGTCATTTTACACCGTGAGGATTTTGAACAAAGCCTCACTGCTATCGTGTTGCAAGTATCTATTAATTCCTTTATAATAAAGAGTTTGCAATACACTCGAAACACGGTAGAAGATATATTTTGATTTAGATCGTTATAGCTTTATTTGACAATATGGCTACTCTATCTATTAATCTTTGGGAAGCTTTTTGGCTCCACCTTTTTCTCGAAAAAGGTGGAAACCGCATCCCCGCATTCCCGCATCCCCCGCGTCCCCGATAAACTGCAATTTCTCTTTATTAATTCTTTTTATTGACACAAAACAAGTTTTGTGCTAAAATTAAAATGTAAGTATCTATCCGGTATACCGGAGGTTACGTTGGATGATAATAATCTTATGCTTGGGAGGTGACGTTATGGCATCTTTATTTGATTATCTTGTTTGGCGAGGGGATCTGACCTTTTCTCAGGTGCCTTTTGGAACGGTGGACGCAACGATCCTGTCCGTGATCACCTTTATAGATTTCGAAGCTCTTGGCGGCGGCGATGACATCAGCCTTTCGGAGGCTATCAAGGATTATTGCGCTGACGGTAACTACGATAGCGTTGAGTTCGGTCTTGTGGTGTCGGCATACAAGACGAACCGTCTTTTCTGCAAGACGGGAAGGACTAAGAGGTTCTGCGGCACAGTGGTTTCGGATTTTGTCGATTATAAAAACGAGGAGGAGTGCATTCAGTTTGCGGCAATGACATTCCATATCTCGGATACGCATATGGCTATTGCCTTCCGCGGAACCGACGATTCGCTTGTCGGCTGGCAGGAGGATTGCTGTCTTGCATACCTTGAGGAGATCCCTGCGCAGAAAATGGCGCTTGAATATCTTGAGCGTGTTGCGGCAAAATATCCCGAGAAAAAGATCTACGTTTTAGGTCACTCCAAGGGCGGAAATCTCACATTGCATTCTTGCTTCAAGTGCTCGGACGCTGTACTTGGTCGCATAGTCAAGGCTTATTGCCTGGACGGACCCGGACTTTCGGAGGAGTCCTTCAAGAGCGAGAGATACGAGGCTTTGAAGAAGAGACTTGAGATACTTTTACCGCAATCGTCTACCGTTGGCGTTATGTTTTCGCGCGGTGACAAGTACACCGTAGTTTACAGCGAGGGAAGAGGACTGCTTCAGCACGATACCTTTACCTGGGAGCTTAACGGTCCGAGATTCAAGACTCTGCCCGAGCTTTCGTCGGTGGGTAAGATACACGAGACCCGATTCAAGGCAAGAATGGATGAAATGACTCTCGAGGAAAAGAAGGATGCGGTCGAGACCGTGTTCAATTCTATTGCCGAGTCGGGAGTTAAGACCCTTTCCGAGCTTAAAGAAAAGGGATTCCCGAAAATAATGGAGATAATGAAGACATACGGAGCGAATGACAAGCAGAAAAGGGATCTTGTCAAAGTGTTGCTCTTTAAAAAATAAAAAAGAAGCACCAAAAGCGTGATGTTCTTAGCGGAGAAATCTCAAATCTGTTTCCTAATTTAATCCGCAGTAAACAAATAACGAACCCCCGACAGATTTTTGAAAATCTGTCGGGGGTTCGTTATATTGGATAGATACACTCGAATTTGATGAGTTATAAAATGTCACCGTAGAACCACAATATTGTTTTATGAAAATATTCAAAATCATCGATTGTTTCAAGATAACATTTTTCTTTAAGAGTTGATTCAATATGCCTTTCTTGAATAAATGACCTTCCTTGGTTTTCAATAGGTTCCCAAGTTTGCTCACCCGAAGTTCTTGACCAAAAAGAATTATAATAATTTTTGTCGTAGAATATTATTATTTGTGATTCCCAAAGATCAAATTCATCAATGAGAGCAACTACTTTGCAAAAGGATAGGTAATCTGGCTTCCGTTCTATAACTTCTGCAGTTTTATCAAGCCATGCCCTACAAAACTGTGTCTTAATCTTTCCGTAAGTTTTAGGAGACGAGATAAATCGGCTACATGGAACATGGAAATGCTCGTATTGACAGTCGATATTTTGAAAAGGCTGTATTTGATTTATATTTGCCAGCAGAGCGTTCAGCTTGCGCTTTTGCCCTCGTTGTTTTTTATGTTTCATACAAATATCTCCTTCGTTAATTTCCTGTTTATCATTCTGTTTTATCGCCAGTTTCGCCTTTGTATTACAAAGGCTTCGGGCAGAGCCCATACCCCTAAAGTGGCGCGCGTCTTAAGGCTCTCGCTTTGGGAGAGCTCCCGCGATAGCGGGTGAGAGGGTTCTTGGGGCTCGGTTTTGCCCTCTCCGTCGGCTTCGCCGCCACCTCTCCCAAGGGGAGAGGCTTCTCGTTAGCTCCATTATAACACAAATCGGCAGAGAAAACAAGTGCTTTCTCTGCCGATTTGTTGTGTCCGCAAATTCTCCGTCAAGAACAACAGAGAAATTCGGTGCTTCTTTTTTAGATAAGTAAATTATCTGATATCAACGTTGACCTTTTTATTGCAACCGTTAGCGGCAGCCTTGATAACCATACGGATCGCCTTTGCGATTCTTCCGTTCTTGCCGATAACCATTCCCATATCGTCGGGAGCAACACTCAAGGTGAGATTGATACTCGTTTCGGTCTCGTTTGCAACTACGACGACCTCGTCGGGGCTGTCAACGATCGCAACTGCAATGTTGCGAAGTGTTTCTTTCAAATCTACCATGGGTATCTCCTTGAAATCGGTATTTGTAATTGACGGAAATTAGTCAACGATACCGGACTTCTTGAGAAGATCCTTTACGGTCTCGGTGGGCTGTGCGCCGTTAGCGAGCCACTTCTTAGCCTTCTCAGCGTCGATCTTTACCTCAGCAGGCTCGGTAAGGGGGTTGTAGTAACCAAGCTCCTCGATAAAGCGGCCGTCTCTGGGGTAGCGGCTGTCAGCAACAACTACACGGTAGAAGGGAGCCTTCTTTGCACCCATTCTGGTAAGTCTCATTTTAACCATTTTTTTGTCCTCCAAATAAATATTATATTATTTTTTATTTTTTATTTAAAGCCTTTGGCTTTTTAACTAAAAGGGAAATCTCATTTTGCTCATCTGTCTGCGACCCTGCTTGGTCTTGCCCATATCGGAGAATTGCTTCATCATCTTCTTGATCTGCTCATAGCTCTTGAGAAGCTTGTTGACCTCCTCAACGCTGGTTCCGCTTCCTTTCGCAACTCTTTGCTTGCGGGATGCATTCAGCATTTCGGGGTGCTCTCTCTCCTTTTTGGTCATCGACTTGATGATCGCTTCCTGGTGGATAAGCACTTTTTCATCGAGCTTGGCGTCTTTAAGCGCGCCGGGCTTCATGCCGGGGATCATTCCCGCGATCTGATCGAGGCCGCCCATATTTTTGAGCTGTGCCATTTGCTCGAGGTAATCGTCGAGGGTGAATATCTGCTGGCGAAGCTTTTCCTCAAGCTCAGCAGCTTTCTTTTCATCGAACTGAGCCTGAGCCTTGTCGATGAGGGTAAGAACGTCGCCCATGCCGAGGATTCTTCTCGCCATACGGTCGGGGTGGAAGGGCTCGATAGCGTCGAGCTTTTCGCCCACACCTATGAATTTTATAGGCTTGCCCGTGATGTAGCGGACGGAAAGCGCCGCGCCGCCTCGGGTATCACCGTCAAGCTTTGTAAGAATGACACCGGTGATGTCAAGCATATTGTTAAAGGTTTCGGCAACGTTTACCGATTCCTGACCGATCATCGCGTCGATGGTGAGCAGGATTTCGGTGGGCTTTACGGCTTCCTTGATGTCCTGGAGCTCCTTCATAAGGACCTCGTCTATCTGGAGTCGTCCCGCGGTATCGATGAACACCGTGTCGTAACCCTTTTTATTTGCGAATTTGATACCTTCTGTGGCGATCTTGACGGGAGATTCCTTATCGCCCATTTCAAAAACAGGGATCTCAAGCTTTTCACCTACTACCTGCAGCTGCTTGATAGCGGCGGGACGGTAGATGTCGCAGGCAACGAGAAGGGGATTTTTGCCCTGCTTTTTGAGCATGCCCGCAAGCTTACCTGCGTGGGTGGTCTTACCTGCACCCTGAAGACCGACCATCATAATAACGGTGGGAGGGGCAGAGGAGACCAGAAGCTTCTGATGGGTGGAGCCCATGAGAGCCGCAAGCTCTTCGTTTACTATCTTGATGACCTGCTGACCGGGATTGAGCGATTCGAGCACGGTTGCGCCGACGGCACGCTCGGAAACGGTCTTTATAAAGTCGCGAACGACCTTGAAGTTAACGTCTGCCTCGAGGAGCGCAAGCTTGATCTCTCGCATGCCCGCCTTGATGTCGGCTTCGGTCAACTTACCCTTGTTTTTGAATTTTTTGAAGGCATTCTCAAGCTTTTCACTTAAGCTCTGAAACATATTGGCCATTTTGAAATACCTCCTTGATATTAGTGAAAAGTGAAGAGTGAAAAGTTCAGGTTGAAAACCGCAAGCAGTTTTCTTTACCCGATTTTTATTTCACGCTTCAATTCTGCGGTTATCCCACGGTTTCAAGAAGAAGTCTGATCTCGTTCTCGATCTCGGGGGTGTCCGCGCCGCTTTCGCAGAGCTCAAGGGCTCTGGATGCGTGTTTTTGAGCGTCCTCAAATCTTTTGGCAAGTCCAAGCTTTTCCTCGTAGAAGAAGAGCTCCTCCTCAGCCTTTTTGATAAGGTCGCGCACGCCCTGTCGTGAAATTCCCATTTCCTCGGCTATCTCGGAAAGAGACATATCATTATTATAATAGAAGTCAAGAGCGTCGCGCCGCCTCTCGGTGAGCACGTCGCCGTAAAAGTCAAGCAAAAAACCGATATTCAGGTCTTTAGTGAACATTTTTGACTCCTCCGACAGAATTTTGACGCTTTTTGCACCAAAATTAGGTGTAAAGCAAAACACTTTACAGATTATAGCACCTTTTTTTTGTTTTGTCAATAGCTTTTTTGAAAAAAATTGAGATTTTTATTTTTTATTTATTGATTTCGCGAAGATTGCCGATGATGATGTTTCTGCAGTTATTCATAAACGAAAAAGAAGTCCCTGCGCTTATTGAAGCCATTGAGAGGTTTATTGCCGTAAAGCCTCAATGTTCAGAAGCGCAAGAACTTCTTGAGAGAATATTGATCTGCATTGAAAAACAATGCCACTCTAAAGCCAACACCTAACTTGGTTTAGAGGAATGTCAGAGGAAGGCATCACCCACTCCCTTCTGATGTTCCTATTATACCACAAAGAAATCACATTTGCAAGAGCTTTTTGAAATTTCAGAGCCTTGCACAAATTCGGAGGTTTACTAATGAACCTTAAATTTATTCAAGTTGTATAAAAAGGAGATTTTTATTATGGCACTTAATTGGAATTGGGACAGTATGGCCGGTGATATTCTGGTCGTTATTGGACGAACACCACCGAAATGTTTTTGATCGAAGAAATTGAAAAATAACGAAAAAAGCTCCCCGAGGGGAGCTTTTTTTAAAATGGGTATTGACTTTTAATTTTTTTGTGGTATAATCAATATATGGAATTGCTTCGGCCTTGCTTAGCAAGGAATAGTCGAAAGGACAGAGCTGCAATTCCTTTTTTTATTATTTGTTGTTTTTGCTGTATCTTTCCTTTAGGTGCTTTGGCATATTTAATTGCTTATTATGAGGATTAAATAACGTTTTAGGCAATTTGGACGGTCTTTTAAGATACATAGGCTCTGAATCATTTGGATCAGGATTTGGAGAAATTTCTTCATAATCCTTTTTCTTAGTATGAATAGCCTCTCTATGTACAAACATATCCTCTACTTTTTTTGTTTTATTGTTTATTGAACGTTCCTCATCAATAACTAATGTTGTCCTATTTTTTGATATTTTCAATCTCGCCCAAAAAGGAAATTCCGAAGGAAACAATTTGTTTTTCAAATTGTTTCCTTTCTTGTTTACATAGTAGCTCTTAATAGCGGCCTTTTGTTTGCGTATGCCTTCAGCGGTTTTAGCTTTCACAAATTTGCTTTTTGCGATAATATCACTTCCTTTCCGGTTATCCGGATTTTTTATCAATCCGGCTCAAATTTGCCGTCGACAGTATAAGAACCTTTGATTCTTCCTTTACTGTCATAATCAAAATCGTTACCGGCAAAGAAAACAACGGGTCCATGGCGATCATCAACTAAATTCTCGTTTATTCTGCCACGGGAATTATAAGCACCGGGAGATACCTTGTTTTTAAATTTCCTTTTATTGTCATGAGTTTTGTTGATCGCTCCGGTGCTTCGACCTTTTCTTCCGGAAAGGAAACCTCGCAAAAAGCTTTGCTTTGCCTTTTCATCTTTTATATTTTTCGATTTAAAACGAAGCTTATTTACCTTTTTGCCATCACCGCGATGCTCATAACCGGCACCAACTCCGATCCAATATGCGCGCTTTTCGCTTACAGTATAATTTTTAAAACTTTTCTTTTTATTTGCCATAATTTAAACCTCACTTTTTATTAAAAGTCTATTGACTTTTTTTCCTTTTGTGGTATAATAACTATCGAAAAGGATTTAGTGACCGCCGATCGGCGAGAACGTGGAACTATGTACGAATTAAGTTTCGGGTGTTCATCCTTTTCTTTTTTTATTTTGTGTATTTTTTGATCTTCTCTTTATCTTTATCTTTATCTTTATCTTTATCTAAAAAAGACCATCCTTTGAGCTTCTTGCCAAAAGAGGCTCTATTATTTTTTTCAGCCTGTGGTCTGAACATAATCAAAATCGTTACCGGCAAAGAAAACAACGGGTCCTTCGCCCTTTTCTTCCGGAAAGAAAACCTCGCAAAAAGCTTTGCTTTGCCTTTTCATCTTTTATATTTTTCGATTTGAAACGAAGCTTATTTACCTTTTTACCATCACCGCGATGCTCATAACCGGCACCAACGCCGATCCAATATGCGCGCTTTTCACTTACAGTAAAATTTTTAAAACCTTTCTTTTTATTTGCCATAATTTAAACCTCATTTTTTTCATTAAAAGTCTATTGACTTTTTTAAAAAGTGTGATATAATAACTATTGTAGCGCGGCGCTTTGCACCAAATGCAAGAAGACAATGCTTCTTGTGGGCGCTACAATATGCGGCGGACACTTTATTGTGTCGACAAATGGGCGGCGCAAGCTTAGCCCGTGGGGTCGCTTAGGGAGTGATTTTCACTCCCTTATTTTTTTGGATATTTCCAAGAATATTGCCAAGTGCTAAAATTATCCTTACGATCGTGCCGCACCCGTTTACCTATATACATAGGTTTAGGATCAGAAGGATCCGGATTCGGAAACACCTTTTCATTTAAGTGTCTGCCGTCTCTTTCCTTATGCATTACTTTTCGATAATTATATTCATCCTTGGAACGCTCTGCAGTGATCAATGCCGGATGCCCGGACTTCTTATAATTTCGAAAATGCGGATATGTAACAGGTACCGTCTTTGTGACGGTATTTTTCTTTTTCTTAGCGATAATATCACCTTCTTTACGAATATCCGGAATTACTTGAAAACCATTTCCAGACAAGATATCCAAGGATCAGAAAATTGATCAAGACGAAAACGGCAATAAACGGTGCCGCTTTGCTTTTAACGTTGTCAAGAAAATCAGTGAATTTATTAGTGCTGCCGCCGTATCCTTCATCATTGGGCTTCCGAGAAGATACACTTCAACAAAATAAAAAGGAAAATCGGTGACATGGCTTTCATTTCTCAAGCTCTACCAACAATTGTACATCAAGATTTGAATTTATCCGGGGAATTTATCTGTCAAAAATTTCATTGACAAAATTTTTATTTTATGTTACAATTAATTGTTAAAATATTAGTTGGAGGTAAAATATGCGCAAGTTTATAACGGTTTTTATTGCAATTTGTATGCTTTTGAGCATTTTTGCTTCGTGCACCACCCCATCCTCCCCTGAAAAGGAGAGCAGTGACAGCTCGGAGACTGAAAAGACAGAAAATAACGAGTCTACTTCCGAAAGCGACAAGGTCGACGAGACCGAGAGCGAGACCGAGGTTGCGGTAGTTGAGCCCGCGCTTCCCGAGGGAGATGCCGATCTTTCCTACACCACCGCCGACGGGTACGCGATGAAGCAGTACAACGGCAAAGAAAACTCCGACTATCTTGCCGCTTGCGCTTATTTTGAGGCGAACGGTTATACTCTTTACAGCAAGAACGATCTCGGTAGCGCAAGCTCCGCCACATACGTAAACGGCAGCGCATACTCGGTCGTTATGATCAACAGAAATGCGAGCGAGCTTTACATCGGTGAATGCAGCAGCGGAGCCGAAAATCTGCCCGGCGATACCTCCGATTATTTTGATCTCGAGGACACGACCATCACCCAGCACGGCACCGATAAGGAAAACGGAATGGGCTATTTTATCCGCTTGGCTGACGGAAGCTTTATAATCTTCGACGGCGGATATCACGAGGATGCGGCTTCTTCCTTTGATACTCTCGTCCGTCTTAACGGAAATTCTGAGTTCGGAATTCACATCCGCGCCTGGTTCATCACCCACTCCCACGGAGACCACTATCAGATGTTCTCTCAGTTCTCAAAGGACTATGCAAGCAAGGTCACTCTCGACGCGCTTTACTATTGCGAGATCGAGGGAGAAATGGATGACGATGTGGCTCAGGACGACTACCTGAATGTGAGGGTCTTGAAGGATCTTGCGCGCTTTGAGGGTGCTAAATCCTGCCAGATACATACCGGAATGTCCTTTGATATTGCCGACGTCAATATTGACGTGCTTTGTTCGCCCGAGCATACATATAAGGGCGAGGGAACCACTTATTTCAATGAGAGCAGCGTGGTTTTGAGAGTGACTGACGACGAGGGCGGTGCCGCAATCATCAACGGAGATATCGGTGAGATCGGATGCACCTTTATGATGGGCTGCTACGGTGAGGCTCTCAAGAGCAATATCGTTCAGATGGCTCACCACGGTGTTGAAAATGCGCCTGCGGTTTATTACGACTATATCCAGCCCTCCACGGTATTTATTCCTTATGCCAAGACTCTTGCCGGCAACGGAAGAGCGAAGCAGCACGTGCTGCAGTCCGAATACGCTAAGGAGATACTTTCTCACGGATGCGGAGATATTACCCGTAAGCTTTCCTATGTTGCCGAGGACCCCAAGTTTGTTGATATTATGCCCATGACACAGGGATCTGTATCCGGTGTTCGCATAGAGAATATCAGCCTTGTTGATGGAGTTCTTAATTATTCCATTATCGAGACCGGAGAGGTGGATGAGAACGGAAATAGCAAGAGAGTTGACGCTTACTTCTACTATACCTTGAACAAAAAGCAGGGATTTGATTCGAGCAAGCACAACTTCATAAAGATCGTTATGAACAGTGACATCCTGGACGTAAACGACGAAGAGGGATGGAAAAAGAACGGCGGCGAAATGTTCTACACCTCCGGCGACACCGCTTGGAAGGTAGAGAAGGGCGCGACCTTCTTCCAGCAGGGAATTACTCACGAGGATAAATACGTTGTATACATATACCTTGGTGATTGCCCCGAATACAGCGACGGCACTGTCAGAACCCTTCGTTTTGATATCGGAGGAAAGCAGGGTCAGGAGATCACCGTATACTCTATCGAGGCGTTTACTCTGGAGATAGATCAGGTTGATTGATATTTACCGATTACGTATAAAAACGCGGACACCGCTTTGCGGTGCCCGCGTTTTTGATTGTTAAATCAATGATAAGGCTTATGATTTGCGACTTACAAAACTGTCTTAACCTCGGTGACGGCGGAGATGAGCCCTTGGGCCTTTGCATAGAGCTTCATTCCGTCGGGATTTTTTCCGAGGGCGATGGCTACACTTATTTTGCCCTCACGCATACGGCGGTCGGGGCAGAGGAGATAGCCGTGGTCACTGATATCAGATCCTGTGGAGTAGACTCGGCAATCGCCCGAGGTGGAGAAGCTGACCGATGGGATATTTGCATCGGGTATGGTAAGCCCGTTTTCGTCTACTACCGAGCAGGTGAATAGGGCAATATCTTGATCGTTTGCGCGGACGTCGAGGGTGTCCTGCGTAAGTACAAGTCGGCAGGGCTTACCTGTGGTCATCTGCTTATCGGTTGCAACTGTCTTTCCGTCAACGTAAGCCTTTACCTCAAGCGTTCCGGGAGCATAAGGTACCTGCCACTCGCCGTGACCGTATTTTTCAATCGCTTTTCTGCCGAGACTTTCACCGTTTAAGAAGAGCTCAAGCTCAGGGCAATTGGTGTATGCGACAACTCTCATGCTTTCGCCCTCAAGCCCCTGCCAATTCCAATGGGGGAGCAGGTGTACCGTAGGCTCGTCGGAAAAGTGCGATTTGTTCTGATAAAATGCGTCTTTTTTCTGCATAAACAGGTCGATAGCGCCGCTTTGCGAGCAAAGTCGGGGCCAGACCGCTTCGCCGCGGTGCTCAAAGGCTATCCACTGATAACAACCGAGAACCCAAGGACGCGCCGTGAGGAATTTCCAGGTTTTTTCGCGCCCTAAGAACCACTCGTTCATATCCTTGTCGTAGGAAGAGACATAACCGCGAGCGGGGTCGTCTCCGAGATATTGACCTCTTGTGGTGCCCGATGCGCAGCATTCCGAGGCGAAAATGCCCTTGTCGGGGTATTGCTTGTGTATATCGTCGTAGAATTTCAGGTTGTAATTAATGCCGATAACGTCATTCAGATCGTAGACCTTTGAGGTGGTGGGCTTATCCACGGCGGTCATAATGAAACGGCTGTCGTCAAGCTTTTTCGCTTTTGCCATAAGGGTCTGACAAATGTTTCGACCCTGCTCGGTGGCGTGATAGGGCTCTTCGTTTCCAACCGACCAGAAGACGACGGAGGGGTGATTTCGGTCACGCTTAATAAGGGTTTCAAGCTGATCGATGCCTTCGGAGGTGGACTCAAACCAGCGGATCTCGTCCATAACGATAAAGCCTGCCTTGTCAAGCTCGTCCATAAGAGCTTCGGCTTGGGGATAGTGGGAGCAACGGTATCCGTTTGCGCCCATTTCCTTCATTAATTGCACCTTGTAGCGGTGGATATTATCTGGCACCGCCTTGCCCATAAGTCCGCAATCGGCGTGACCGCAAAGACCCTTTATGAGATAGTGCTTTCCGTTGATATAAAGACCGCTTTCGGGGTCGATCCTTACGGTTCTAAAGCCGAAGTTCACACTTTCGCGGTCGATGATCTCGCCGTTCTTGACCACCTCAGCTATCATTTTATATATATATCCGTCGTCGGGCGACCAGAGGTTGGGGGAGTCAACGTCAAACGTGTATCTGACCGTTGCCTTGTCCTTTTCTGCCACGGTTATCTCGCCCTCGGCAACAGAGACGAGCGCGCCGTCGCGGTCAAAGATGCTGCCTTGAACGGTTATATCGGCAGATTCGAGCGAGTCGTTGCGCAAAGTTACCTCGGTCTCGACCGTCCAATTTTGTCCGTCGAAGATAGGCTTTGCGTAGATTCCGTATAGATCGACCGAAACGAGATCGCTCTTGCAGAGCCAGACGTGGCGGTAGATTCCGCCGCCCTCGTACCACCAGCTCTCGTGCTCCTCGCAATTCACATAAACAGAAAGGATATTGCGCTCGCCGAATTTTACCATGTCGGTGATATCGACCTCGAAGGGAGTATAGCCCGTGAAGCTGTGCTTCATAAGGCAACCGTTAAGATACACCGTGGCGCGAGTGGCAACACCCTCAAAATAAAGGGAGATGCGCCTGCCGCGGTCGCTTTCGGGAAGCTCAAAGCGCTTGACGTACCAGGCGTTGTCATAGTCGAAAAAGCCCAGCGCGTTGTTGTTTTCTTCCTTGGGAAGACCTTCGATCACAAAATCGTGGGGAAGATGGACGAATTTCCACTTTTCGCCCGTGTGTACCGCGTTTGAATCGAAGGAATCGGGATCAAAGAGATAGTTTTTTGAGGCAGGACCCGAGTGATAGCGTTCGGTCTTTGCCGAAATGTAGGAAAAACCCTTATATGGGGGATATTTCGTCTCGATGTCGCCCTTGTGGAAGAGCCACCATTTGTCAAAGCATATTTTTTCTCTCATAAATGCCTCCAAATAAGCTGATATAAACATTTTACAACAAAAATTCAAAAAAATCAATAAAACATCTTGAAATTTATGGACAAAATTGATATAATTAAGTAAATATGAAAAGGAGGTCGGTTATGCAGGTTTTATATGCGAGAGGTACTGGTGTTACCAATTTCAAAAGCGATAAGCAGCTTTACGTAAACAATTGCGGCTTTTACCGCGACGTTGACATAGATATATGTGTGAACCGACCCCGTGGCAGAGAAGATCATCATCTGCTTTTATGCTCTTCCGGGAAAATACGCGTGGGAAAAGAAGAGCTGAATCCCGGGAAAGCCTATCTGTTTTATCCCTCGTCACCGCAACACTATTGCTATGAGAGCGGAGAGGGAAGCGAATACTATTGGCTACATTTCAGTGGCGAGGGCGTGCCGGGGTTTATTGAATACTATGGGCTGAATGAAGGAGTCTTGGACGTTGGCTCGTCAAGAGGCGAGGTCGAGAGGCTTATCAAAATGATGCTGCGCGCATTTTCGGAGGAGTACAGAAACGCGGACGGCTTTTGCGAGGGGCTGCTTTCGGCTCTGCTTGCGCTTATTTCCGCGCCGCCTGCCATCAGCTCGCCCTTTTACAAGGCAATAAAGCTTTTGGGTGATCCGACCAATTCGCAGAGTATTGACGAAATTGCCTCATTATATAATATGAGTGCCAATCACTTCATCCGTAGTTTCAAGCAATACGTAGGGCTCTCTCCCAATGCGTTCAGGATCAGAAGAAAAATGGAGATCGCCTGCGAGATGCTGATCTCTACGGATATGAACGTTGAGGGAGTTGCCTCCGCGGTGGGGTATAGCGATCCCTTGTATTTCAGCCGCGCCTTTAAGAAGCACGAGGGTATGTCGCCGACGGAATACAGAAAAAGCAAGGCGATGTTTAAGTGAAAAACATATTTAAACTCGGAGAAATCAATGATTATAAAGATTAGTAAAAAAATAAAATTTTACGTTCCAATAGAGCAGGAGCAGCTGCTTAAAATAATGAAATACGTGATAATTTCGCTATCGGCGGCGGCTTTGATCCTTGGGATTATCTGCGGAATTCTCTATTTCCGCACAGGTAGAATAACCGTCGAAGCCGGCACGAATATCACCGCCGCAGATATCACGGGAAATGAAAATTCGTATTTCGGCGACGATTTTGACGCTGATTGTCTGAACCGTCCCGGTGTTTATTACTTTACCGTTATCACGGACGGCAAAGAGCAGGAGGTCTGCATCACGGTAGTGGATACCAAAGCGCCTGCCGTTACGGTAAAGGAGATCAAATGGCCGCAGGGAAATAGAGGCAGAGACCCGAAGCCCGAGGATTTTATCGACACCGTGGTGGAAGCGGGGGAGCTTATCGGAGAATTTATCGAGCCCCTGCCTGAATTTGACAAGGGCTCAGCCGTTTACAGAGCCAAGGTGCGCTTTGCCGACGGAGCGGGCAACAAGACGAAGATATTTGACGTTGTGCTCAGACTTGAGCTTGACAGCGAGGCGCCGAAGATCAAGGTCTTGCAGAACACAGTAGAGATCAAGGTCGGCACTCTTTCCGAGGAGACCGGGATGGATATGATGTCGGTTTATTATGATCTGGTAAATGTCACCGACAACTGCGCGGGAGACCTAACTATTACCGTTGACGACAGCGGTGTGGATTATGCCACCTCGGGCAGCTACACCGTCTATCTGACCGCCACCGATATGGTAGGAAACAGGAGTGAAAAGGTGAGCGTGACAGTCGAGATCGTGGAGGAGCCGCGAATTTTGATTGATTGATTTTGTTATATTTATATTGACTTTTCTTTGTGTGTGTATTATAATGAATTTGACAATATGCGTGAATTTTAAGTTTTAAAGGAGCTGCTATGAAAAGGATTTGTGTTCTTGCTTCTATATTGATTGTCTTGACGTTATTGTCAAGCTGTTTAAATAATCAGCCTGTTGAGAGTGAAAGTGTTGACACATCATCTGATATCACGAGTTTAGAAACAGAGAATAATATTAGTGGTGAAACGGAATCTTTGATTTCAACCGAGGGGTCGGAAACAGAGAATAATATTAGTGATGAAGCGGAATCTTTGATTTCAACCGAGGTGTCGGAAACAGAGGAGAGCGACTCTGAATATGTCTCCAATACCGAAGACTCAAAGGAGGAAACTGTCTTTGAGGATACGTCTGAGACCGAGACCGAGACCGAGTTCAGCGATTCGACACAAGATGAGTGCGATGGTGAAATTGTGGAAATATTCAGCGCTCTGCTTGAAGCATCATATGAAAACAAAATTGAGTTGAAGGGCAATCGGTTTTATGATGATTCGATGACGAGCTGGAGGTATGTTTATGATATTGTTATCGAAGACGGCAATTTGTTTTTATCCAATGATAAACAGTATCATATTATGGAATATACCGAGGACATTGTTTTGATAATTTCTGAGCCTGATTTCTCTCATAAAAACTACGCATACGCGGTTGAATTGACGAGCGAGCTAAATAAACAAGGCTGTTATATTATTAAGTGTTTCGAGGAAGGCGCCCAATATAATGCTGAATTGGCTGTTTATTATTTGGATGGATATTTTTATGTTGTAAAATGCGTTCCGGGTTATGCAGGCTATATTAGGGCAATACATGTTTTTGAAGTTCCTTTGTTGAGTAAAGATTGAGAATAAAGGTTCAACAAAATTAATCAAAAAAGGCGATTTGAAGTCGCCTTTTTTGATTGTTATACGTTTTGTGAAGTTAGCAAAGCTGGTCTTTTTTGCTATGATTTAGCACTCCATTTGCCGATTTGTGAAGAAAAGGTGAAAAAAAGATGTTTTAAAGGGGAAAAACGCTTGATTTTTAGCACTGTTTACAAAAAGTTCATAAAAAACTTAGTAAAAACCCTTGACAAAGACCCCGAAAAAGGGTATATTATTAGCGTAGGTTAGCACTTGACACAAAAGAGTGCTAAAAATCGACAAAAAAGAGCCTGCAAGAAAAAAAGAGAGAAGGGAGCACCAAAGAGAATGGCAGAAAGCTCAAAACACGAATTGAGTGAAAGAAAAAAGCGCATACTAAAGGCGATAGTCGACGCGCACATTGTCGACGGTGAGCCCGTCGGTTCAAAATATATAATGCAGGATAAGCACTTGAACTGCTCGTCTGCTACCATCAGAAACGAAATGGCAGAGCTTGAGGCGCTGGGATACCTTGAACAGCCTCACACCTCGGCAGGCAGAGTGCCAAGTGAGCTGGGATACAGATTCTACGTTGATTCGCTGATCGAAAGCTACGCGATGACCACAAACGAGATCACTGAGATCAATAAGCTCCTTAAATCCAAGATGAACGAGCTTGACCAGATCCTTCTGGCGGCATCCAAGCTTGCGGGTAATCTTACCAACTACACGAGCTTCGTAATGAAGCCACGCGCAAGCTCGGTAAGGATCAAGCGCTTCGACGTGATCTACGTCGACCGCCACAGTATGCTTCTCGTTATGATAAGCGACGGCGGCGCGGTGCTTACCAAGCAGCTCTCGATCGAGCAGGGAGTAAGTCAGATGACGGCTTCCGACCTTGCGGCTGCGCTGAACGATCACATTTCGGGTCTTACCGCCAACGAGATCACGCTGCCGATCATTGTAGAGCTTGAAAACGCCATGAGCGACAAGGCAGGCATAGTCAATCCTATCATAAAGATAATTTACGAAAGCATGAACGAGCTCGACGATGGAGACCTGAAGATAAGCGGTATGGATCGACTTCTTCAGTATCCCGAGTACAGCAACAAGGATCAGCTCCGAGAGCTTTTAGGCGCTTTCGAGAAGAAGGAAGACATTCTGGAGCTTGTTTCCGATCCCGAAAGCGACGGAGTTAACGTAGTCATTGGTTCGGAAAGCTCGGTAAAGGTAATGAACAATTCCGCACTGGTCTTCAAGCCCGTTGTAAGAGACGGAAAAACGCTTGGAGCAATCGGAATTATCGGACCGAGACGAATGGATTACGCAAGGGTGGTTGCCACTATCGACGAGCTTGCAGGAAACGTTGAAAGTATTTTGAACGAGGGTAACGCAATACCCGAAAAGAATGGAGGACATACAGATGGCTGACGAAAAAAAGGTTGCTCCCGACGAGACCGCAGCCGAAAAGATCGTTGTTGATGAAGCAGCGACGGAGGAAGCGGTAGCAGAGGATAAGGAGAGCAGAGCCGACAAGAAGAAGGCTAAAAAGCAGGACGCTAAGATCGCAGAGCTTGAAAAGAAGCTTGAAGAAAAGGACGCGGCACTTGCAGAGCAGAATGACAAATATATGAGAATGATGGCGGAATACGATAACTTCCGCAAGAGAAGCGCAAAGGAAAAGGAAGGCACCTACGCCGACGCTTATGCCGACGCGCTGAGCTCGATCATTCCGATCATCGACAACCTCGAAAGAGCGGTCGGTGTCAATGAAGCCGACGCGGTGCTTAAGGGTCTTGAAATGACTCTCAAGGGCGCGGCAGAGGCACTCACCAAAATGGGCGTTGAGGCATTCGGCGCTGAGGGTGAGCAGTTCGACCCAAATATTCATAACGCGGTCATGATGGTCGAGAGCGACGAGAGAGCCGAGGGCGAGATCGTCAGCGTATTCCAGAAGGGCTACAAAAAGGGCGATAAGATTATAAGATATGCAATGGTAACCGTAGCAAATTGACCTGCGACGTTTTGCCCGATGCGGTGTTGCTCCTCGAGTGCGGCTCGACGTAGAATGAACTACGCCTTCGCCTTGCCCTCTCCGGTGCGCCTTGCCTCGAACAAAACCTCTTGATCAATTAATTTCATCGCCGTGAATTTCAAATAACAATCGAAAACAATAATACGCCAAAAGGCAAAAAAATAACTTAAACATTGATCCATAAGGAGGATATAATCATGGGAAAAATCATTGGAATTGACTTAGGTACAACAAACTCTTGCGTAGCGGTTTACGAGGGCAGCGAGCCTATCGTTATCCCCAATCCCGAAGGCGCGAGAACAACCCCTTCTGTAGTTGCTTTCTCCAAGACCGGAGAGAGAATGGTAGGTCAGGTCGCTAAGCGCCAGGCTATCACCAACCCCGACAAGACCGTTATCTCTATCAAGAGAGATATGGGTACTAACAAAAAGGTAAACATCGACGGCAAGTCCTACACTCCTCAGGAGATCTCCGCAATGATCCTTCAGAAGCTTAAGGCTGATGCTGAGGCATATCTCGGAGCAACCGTTACCGATGCGGTTATCACCGTTCCCGCATACTTTACCGACGCTCAGAGACAGGCAACCAAGGATGCAGGTAAGATCGCAGGTCTTAACGTTCAGAGAATCATCAACGAGCCTACCGCAGCAGCTCTTGCATACGGCGTAGACAAGGAAGACCAGAAGATCATGGTATTCGACCTCGGCGGCGGTACCTTCGACGTATCTCTTCTCGAGATCTCCGACGGCGTGTTTGAGGTTCTTGCAACCGCAGGTAACAACAAGCTGGGCGGCGACGACTTTGACCAGAGAGTCATCGACTGGATGGCAGATCAGTTCAAGAAGGAGAACGGCATCGACCTTCGCGGCGACAAGATGGTTATGCAGAGACTTAAGGACGCGGCAGAGAAGGCAAAGATCGAGCTTTCCGGCGTTGCAACCTCTAACATCAACCTCCCCTTCATCACCGCTACCGCGGCAGGTCCTCTCCACTTCGAGGCAACACTTACCAGAGCTGAGTTCGACCGCATCACCGCAGACCTTGTTGAGGCTACTATGGGCCCCACAAAGCAGGTTCTTCGCGACTCCGGTCTCTCCGCAAACGAGATCGACAAGGTGCTTCTCGTCGGCGGTTCTACCAGAATCCCCGCAGTTCAGGAAGCAGTTAAGAAGTTTATCGGCAAGGAGCCCTTCAAGGGCATCAACCCCGATGAGTGCGTAGCTGTCGGCGCGGCTATTCAGGGCGGCGTTCTCGGCGGCGAGGTCAAGGATCTTCTTCTCCTTGACGTTACCCCCCTCTCTCTCGGTATCGAGACCATGGGCGGCGTATTCAACAGAATTATAGACAGAAACACTACTATCCCCGTAAAGAAGAGCCAGATCTACTCCACCGCGGCTGACGGTCAGACCTCGGTTGAGATCCACGTTCTTCAGGGTGAGCGCGAGATGGCGGCATACAACACCACTCTCGGACGCTTCAACCTCGACGGTATCGCTCCCGCTCCCAGAGGTATTCCTCAGATCGAGGTTACCTTCGACATCGACGCTAACGGTATCGTTAACGTAACCGCGAAGGATAAGGGCACCGGTAAGGAGCAGCACATCACCATCACCTCCTCCACCAACATGTCTCAGGAGGACATCGACAAGGCTGTCAAGGATGCTGAAAAGTTCGCAGAAGAGGACAAGAAGGCTAAGGAAGCGGTTGACGTTAAGAACAGAGCTGACAGCATGATCTTCCAGAGCGAAAAGACTCTCGGTGAGATCGGCGACAAGGTTGACGCGGCTGACAAGGCTGACGTTGAGGCGGCTCTCGCAAAGCTTAAGGAGACCGTTAACAGCGGCAACACCGAGGCTATCAAGGCTGATACCGAGGCTCTCGAGCAGGCATTCTACAAGCTTTCCGAGAAGCTCTACGCTCAGTCCGGCGCACAGCAGGGTCAGGGCTATGATCCTAACGCAGGCGCTCAGGGCGGTCAGAACGAGCAGTTCTACGACGCAAATTACGAGGATAATTCCAACAAGTAATTCAATAAAAATCATGGGAAAGCCCGATTTCGGGCTTTCCCATAAAGTGCAAATAATAAGGCAATTATTTTTCGCGTCAGTAAGCTGACTTTGAAATGGTTTTGCCTGCTTTTAGAAAAGCTTTTGAAAGAGGGGTGCGGGGAGAAAAGCTTTTGGCATCAAAAGTTTTCTTCCCGCATATATAAAAAACATCATGGCGAATAAAAGAGATTATTACGAGGTCTTAGGCGTTGACAAAAACGCTTCTGAGGCCGATATAAAAAAGGCGTACAGAGGCCTTGCAAAGAAATACCATCCCGACGTAAACCCCGGCAACGCTGAGGCTGAGGCGAAGTTCAAGGAGGTAAATGAAGCATACGAGGTACTTTCCGACGCCGATAAAAAAGCAAAATACGACCAGTACGGTCACGCGGCATTCGATCCCACCGCAGGAGCAGGCGGCGGATACGGCGGATTTGGCGGCTTCGGAGGAGGCGGCTTCGGAGGAGGCGGCTTTGACGTCGATCTCGGAGACATATTCGGAAGCTTCTTTGGAGGAGGCGGCTCAAGACAGAGACGCAACAACGGTCCTCAGAAGGGCGAGGATATAGAGCTTAACGTTACCGTTGATTTTGAAGAGGCGGTGTTCGGATGCAAGAAGAACGTCAGCTTCCAGAAGTACGCGAAGTGCGCGTCCTGTAACGGAAGCGGCTCGGCAGACGGCAAGAGCGAGACCTGCCCCACCTGTCGCGGAACGGGACAAAAGAGGGTTGTGCAGAACCTTGGCGGAATGCAGTTCCAGTCCACCGTGACCTGCGACACCTGCCGCGGAACGGGTAAATCTATAAAGACACCCTGTCAGAAGTGCCGAGGATCGGGATTTGAGAGGATCACGAAAAACCTTACCGTTGATATTCCTGCGGGAATAGATCACGGAAAGGGACTTGTTATACGCGGCGCGGGTAACGACGGCAAGAACGGCGGAATCGCGGGCGACGTTTACGTTATCGTAAGCGTGCGCAAGAGCTCAACCTTCAAGAGAGAGGGCTATAACCTCTATTGTGACGTTCCGATCACAATTTCCGAGGCAACGCTTGGAGCTGAGATCGAGGTGCCTACGCTTGAGGGAAGAGAAAAGTTCACTATCCCCGACGGAACCCAGACCGGAACCACCTTTACCTTGAAGCAAAAGGGTGTTCCGATCATCAATTCCAGCAAGCGCGGTGACCTTATCTTCCGTGTGAACGTTGAGATACCCAAGGGGCTTACCGAAAAGCAGAAGGATCTGCTCAGAGCCTTCGCAGATGCCTGCGGCGAGAGTAATTACGCAAAGAAAAAGGGATTTTTCAAGAAGGATAAGAAATAAAAATGACAGAAAATATTGATAAAGATTACGTTTGCGGCGACTTCGGCGAGGTTACCGAGTGGTTGCAGATAAAGGTTACGGTGAAAACCGAGCAGTTGGACGAATTGGTTTCGCTTATGAGCGTTATCGAGAGCAATCTGCTTATAGACGATCTCAGCGATATCGATCTGAAGACCTGCTACGGCGACCTTATCGACGAAAAGATACTTAATGCCGATAAATCCCACGCGTCGGTGTCCTATTTCGTGCCCAAGGATGCCAACATTGCCGACGATATGGCATTTTTGCGCGACAGACTTGCAAGCGGCGGTTTTACCGACGCAAATATCGAGGTCATCGGTCTTTGCGAGGAGGATTGGGCTAACTCCTGGAAGGAGTTTTACAAGCCTTTCAAGATAGGTAAGATCGTTATCGTTCCCGCTTGGGAAAAATACGAGGCGGCAGAGGGCGAGATCATCGTTACCATGGATCCCGGTATGGCTTTCGGCACGGGTACTCACGAGACCACGCGCCTGATCATTGGACTTTTGCAGAAGTACGTAGGCGAGGGAATGAGCCTGCTTGACGTGGGTACGGGAAGCGGAATTCTCGCTATCTGCGGCGCAAAGCTTGGGGCGAATGAGTGCCGAGCATACGATATCGACCCTATGAGCGTGCGCGTTGCCAATGAGAATATCCGCGAGAGCGGTCTTGAGGACAAGATCACCTGCTGTCAGAGCGACCTCTTGAAGCAGGTTGAAAACCGCGTGGGCGGCTACGATATTATCTGCGCTAACATCGTGGCGGATATAATTATCCGAATGACACCCGACGTCGCTCCCTTTATGGGCAAGCAGACCGTGCTTTTGGCATCGGGTATTATTTCCGAGCGTTGCGACGACGTGGTCGAGTGCTTTGAGAAGCACGGATTCAAGATCGTTGAGCGCGCAGAGGACAACGGCTGGTGTGCATTAGCTGTGAGCCTGTAAGGATCACAGCCAACAACGAAATAAATCCCTTTGGGGATTTGTGACATGCCTGCGGGCATGAGATAAAAAAGGGATTTATTTCATTTCACATTTTGCAGAGCAAAAAATTTCACTGATTACATAATTTGCGATAGCGAGGGCAGTGCCCTCGCTTTGTCTTTTTTTGAAAAGTGATCAAAAAAATAAAGGTTTTTGGGGTGTGCGGAGATCAAGTAGTCAAAAAAATCAAGGAATTATATGTTTTATTGATGTATAATGATATTGATCTCAAAAAGAGAAAAACTCTTGGAGGCAAGGAGAATTAATTATGGAAAAGAAAAGATATGCTCACGTCGGTATCGGCGGCAGAGCAATTATGTATTACGAGGCTATCGCAAGAGATTACAACGAATATGCTGAGCTTGTAGGATTTTGCGATATCAACCGCAGCCGCATGGACTACGCTAACCGCCGTCTTGAAAGTAAGTTCGGCTACCATCATGTTCCCACCTACGGTGCTGACGAATTTGAAAAGATGATCGAGGAGACAAAGCCCGACGCCGTTATCGTTACCTCTATCGACCGCACCCACCACCGCTATATTATCAAGGCTATGGAAATGGGCTGTGACGTTATCACCGAAAAGCCTATGACCATGGACGCGGAAAAGTGCCAGAAAATCGTTGATTGCGTTCAAAAGACCGGCAAGAATCTCCGCGTTACCTTTAATTACAGATATTCTCCCGACAGAACTAAGGTCAAGGAGCTTCTGATGAACGGTACTATCGGCGACGTAAAGCAGATCCATTTCGAGTGGTTGCTTGACACCTCTCACGGCGCGGACTATTTCCGCCGTTGGCACAGAGATAAGAGAAACAGCGGCGGTCTTATGGTTCATAAGGCTACCCACCACTTTGACCTTGTCAATTTCTGGCTCGATTCCTATCCCGTAAAGGTATTTGCGCTTGGCGCTCTTAAGTTCTACGGACGCGAGAATGCCGAGGAGAGGGGAATTACCAAGTTCTATTATCGCTCCACAAATTGCGAAAACGCAAAGGGCGATCCCTTCGGTGCAAACATTTCAGTAGGCGGTAACAAGGATCTTTACTACGATTGCGAAAAGGACGACGGCTACCTCCGCGACCAGAGCGTTTTCGGCGACGGAATCAGCATTGAAGACACTATGAACCTTGTTGTCAAGTATGCAAACGGTGCTCAGATGTCCTATTCGCTTAACGCATTCTCCCCCTGGGAGGGCTACCGCATAATGTTCACCGGAACTAAGGGCAGACTTGAGCTCGAGGTTGTTGAAGCGGTTGTGAAGAATCTCGGAGTTGAGCACGGAAAGAATTCCTCTTATAAGGACAAGAAAATTACCGTTTATCCTATGTTCAAGGCGCCTTATGAGGTCGAGATCCCCGATTGCTCGGGCGGTCACGGCGGCGGCGACCCCGTTATGCTTAATGAAATTTTCAACCCCAATCCTCCCGAGGATCCCTTCAAGAGAGCGGCAGGCTATCTCGACGGCTGTATGAGTATCCTTACGGGTATTGCGGCGAATAAGTCGATGGCGACGGGTATGCCGGTTGACGTTAAGGACCTTGTCGATATTCCCGGATTTAAGTTTTAAATTAACATAAAGAAAAAGCACCGCGAGGTGCTTTTTCTGCGTTAAATTGGGGGTTATCGGTGAGACGATTGCTAACGAAAGCCTCCCTTGTGTAAAGGGAGGTGGATCGCGTAGCGAGACGGAGGGATTGTAAAAGTAACATTTCACAGCAAAACAATCCCTCAGTCAGCTTCGCTGACAGCTCCCTTTACACAAGGG
>JBGVHJ010000040.1:0-45773 GCA_045122255.1 Eubacteriales bacterium
TAGGCTCCCTTGTGTAAAGGGAGCTGTCAGCGAAGCTGACTGAGGGATTGTTTTGCTGTGAAATGTTACTTTTACAATCCCTCCGTCTCGCTACGCGATCCACCTTCCTTTACACAAGGGAGGCTTTTGTTAGCAATCGTCTCCCGATAAACAGCAATTTATCTGCCTTTTTATGCATTTTTTATGCATTTTTATTGACATTTTATGCATTATGATTTATAATTATATTATTCTCAAAAGGAGGATATATATATGAGATCAAAGCAGATAGAAAAGATTTTCCGCGACACGGCATACGTTCGTATGGGCGGCAGCGCGGAAGAAAAGAGAGCCGCAGAATACATAAAGAGCGTTTGCGCTACCTTTGGCGGCGAGGCTTATTTTGAAGAATTTGAGGTCGATATGGCTGACGTGAAGCGCGCCGAGCTCTATATCGACGGCAAGGCAATTACCTGTCACGGATATATGAATTGCGGGTCGGGTGAGGTTGAAGCCGAGCTCTATTATCTTTGCGAGGACGGCGAGAGAGCGCTTGAGGGCTGCCGCGGCAAGATAGTTATGATAGACGGCTATCTCGGCTACTGGAAGTACCAGGATATGCTGGATCACGGCGCTATCGGCTTTATTACATACGATGGCAACGTGAACTATGCCGACCGCGATATCGACCGCCGAGAGCTTCGCTCCTACGTAGCAAACGGAAGAAAGATCCTCGGTGTAAACATCAACGTCAAGGATGCGGTTGCTATTATTAACAATAATGCGAAAATGGCGAAGATCGTTATCGAGCAGGACGAATACAAGGGAAGATCGCAGAACGTGATCCTTGATCTGCCGGGTGAGTGCGATGAAATGGTAACGTTTACGGCGCACTATGACTCTACTAGCCTGTCCGAGGGCGCATACGACAATATGTCGGGATGTGTCGGACTTCTCTCTATGGCTGAATATTTCTCGAAAAAGCCCCACAGGAGACATCTGCGCTTTATTTGGTGCGGTAGCGAGGAGAGGGGACTTCTCGGCTCGAAGGCATATTGCATAGATCACGAGAGCGAGTTAGGAAAGACGGTTATTTGCATAAATATCGATATGATCGGTTGCATTATGGGTAAATTCTGCGGAATTTGTACGTCCGAGAACCGCCTTGTTGATTATCTTTCGTATCTGGGTGATGAAATAGGTATAAGCGTATCTACAAAGCAGGACGTCTATTCCAGCGATTCCACTCCCTTTGCCGACAAGAGTGTTCCCGCGGTTTCCTTTGCCCGTCATTCGCCTCCCGGTACGGCAACAATACACAACAGCTACGATACAAAGAAGCTGATCAAGACCGACAACATGCAGAAGGATATAGCCTATATCACCGCCTTTGCAGAGAGAATGGCAAATGCCGTGCATTGTCCTGTTTCTAAAGATATTCCCGAGAATATGAAGAAAAAGCTTGACGAGTATCTCCTTCGCAAGAGACCTTGAATTTAAAGCATTAAGGCAGTATCACAAAAAATGGTGATATTGCCTTAATTTCTTTCCAATAAAAATCCTAACGGTTGGCAATCAACCAACGGCCAAGCTATTAAAAGCAGTATTCTTTCTAATCCCGCTTCTGCGGCAGAATTTTTTGCGGATTTGTGGGCTCCGTCTTGTTGCCGTAAGTAATTAAAAAAACTTATCATAAATATCCCCCCGTAATGATATGCATCTCCAAAAGCGTCTAACTTTTGGGATCACTTCATAACGGGGGGATATATATTTATAATTTTTCATTCGTAAGCTTTATAATTTCATAAATATATTTTCTTTTATTGTTATCCAATTTTCTGATTTCGGTCAGCAATTCTGTTTCCATATACTCAGTTGACTCAACCGCGCTTTCTGATATTAAAGAAGCAACGTTACACTCTAAAATTGAAGAGATAGCACCAAGAAGATCAAGACTTATCTTTGTTATGCCGCGCTCAACCTGACTCACGTAGCCAATAGAAACACTTAATTTTTCAGCAAGCACCTCTTGTGTCATTCCCTTGCTTTTTCTTGCCTGCTTGATTCTTTCGCCAATCAACTGATAATCTATATTCATAAGCACTCCTTTTATATTAGTGTATAACCATAATACAACACTTAGAACTTAAAAAGAAGATATTAACAAATAAAATTTTAGTTATTGGTGTTGACAATTGCAAAAAAATATGGTATTATAGAATAAAGGATCTTAGTCCGAAGAATTGGAATAAAAAAGACGCTATCATATTTATGCGACGATTATTTCAATTTGATCAACGATTACACCGATCCCTTGACATGGATGTTTCAAAATGATATAATATAATTGCCAAAAAAACATTTTGAGGAGGAGAAAACTATGAAAAAAACGAAATTTTTGCTTATTGCTCTCATTACATTGACGGTTTTGGTCTGTTTCTCTGCCTGCACCCCGAATTCGAAGGGGAACGGTATTTCAAATGAGTCTCACCCGGATACTGTTATACCGGAGGAGAGCGATATTTCAAACGAGCCTGACTCTGACACGGTTATACCCGGGGAAAGTGAAACTGACTCCACGGTTACTCCGCCGCAGACCGAGATCGATCCCGAGATATATCAGCATCTTGAATTCCACTCAAATGGAGACGGTACCTGCAGCCTTATTTCGATAGGAAATTATGACACTGAGCATCTGGCCATTCCTGCGATCTCTCCCGATGGAGATAAAGTAACAACGATTGGTTCCGGTGCTGCCGGTTGTAGCTTAAATTACAAAACGGTCACGATCCCGGAGGGTGTTGAGATCATACGCGATGCATTTTTCGGATGTGAAGCGTTGGAGGTCATCTATATTCCCAAAACCGTTAAATCCGTTAAGGGAAGCTTTCAGAATTCAACGAATATAAGGGAAGTACATATCACCGATATGGCAGCTTGGATGAATATTGATTTCACCTCGAATTTCGGGAATCCTCTTTATCACAGCGAAGCGGTGCTTTATTTGAACGGAAACCCTGTAATTGACCTGGTAGTTCCCGATAGCGTTATGTCGATCGGTGATTATGCCTTTGCAGGATACGATCATATCCGAAGCGTGACGGCTACCGATAACAGCAATCTGATGCATATAGGTGAAAAGGCATTTTACAGTTGCCCGAAGCTTATGAGCGCGGTCCTGTCCGCTAAGCTCTCGACTATTGATGAGGAAGCCTTCAATAACTGCCGCCGCCTTGTTGAGGTAGTAAATCCGTCAAAGCTTGAAATTGTCAAAGGAAACTCCAACGGATACATTGGATATAATGCAATCAAGGTTGAAACCGATCCGGATGCACCGAGCCGTTTGGTATATAAGGATGACTTTGTATTTTACAATGACGGTGAGAACGGAAAAATTTATTTGGTTGCCTGCCTTAAGAATGTCAACGAGATAGTTCTGCCCTCGGATTTTAACGGAGGAGAATACTATATAAACAAATATTGTTTAATTCCCGCAACGGTTGAGAAGTTGGTTATAGGTAAGGGTGTAAAGGGCATTAAAGACTATGGGTTGGCTAATGTGTCAATTAAAGAAATAGTTTTTGAAAGCGGAAGCGTGCTCCAATATATAGGAAACTTCAGCTTCAGCTATTGCGGTATTGAAAGCATTCAGTTACCCGCTGAGACGGTCGTGATAGGCGCGGGAGCTTTTGAAAAATGCAGAGAGCTTACGAGCGTTACTTTTGAGGAAAACAGCAAGCTTGAGCTCATAGGATCGACCGCTTTTGGCTATTGCAGTAATCTGGAAACGATCACCATACCCAAAAGCGTGAAGTGCATAGGCGAACAGGTATGCAGAGGATACCGTATAAAAAACATAACGTTTGAGGATCCTACGGGCTGGAGCATCGGTACACATTTTGATCCCGTTCCTGAGCAGAGCCTTAGCAATCCCGGCACCGCCGCAAATATGATAATACAGGGCAAGATGCTTTTCAAAGGAACTCAGGAAGAATATATGGAATTTATTGCGCAGGATAAGTTACAATTCAATTAAAGATAAAAAGGCAATATCACAAAAATGGTGATATTGCCTTAATTTTTTTTCAAATTTTTAACTATTTATGTTAGTAATAATTTCTTGACATATCAAGCTAAAAAGTGTATAATATTATTAATTATTTTTTAGTTATATTCAGGTGAAACAAAATGATCCACAGCTCAGACAGAATGCAATACGTACACTCCGACATTCGCGGTCCTATCTTCCGCGAGGCGTTGGAATTACAAAATAACGGAATTAACGTTTTAAAATTAAATACAGGAAATCCTGCCGCTTTTGGCTTCAAGATGCCTGAAAGCGTTTATAACGCGCTTCACTCGCAGGAGCTGCGCGCGCTTGGATATTGCGATTTCCGCGGAATGCCTGAGGCGCGCTCTGCTATCGTTGAGTACCATAAAGGTCGCGGCATTACGGGTATAGATGAGGATGACGTTTTCATCGGTAACGGTGTCAGCGAGGTGGTGAATTTCGCGCTCCAATCTATGCTCGACAGCGACGATGAGGTTCTTGTTCCTACACCCTGCTATTCGCTTTGGAGCAATACCGTGCGCGTTTGCGGTGCGAAGCCTGTATTTTACCTTTGCGACGAGAGCTCGGACTGGTATCCCGACTGTAAGGATATCATTTCCAAGATAACCCCCAAGACTCGCGCTATCGTGCTTATCAATCCCAACAATCCCACGGGTGCTCTTTATCCCCGTGAGATCTTACTTGAGATCGCAAGAATAGCGAAGGAAAACAACCTGCTGATCTTTTCCGACGAGATATACGATAAGCTGGTTATTGACGGCAAGAAGTTCGTTTCGATAGCCGCAATAGCGCCCGACGTTCCTGTGGTTACTATGAACGGTCTTTCAAAATCTCACTGTCTCTGCGGCTTCCGCGTTGGCTGGATGGTTATAAGCGGACCCAAGGAGGCGACGAGAGATTATCGCGAGAGCATAATCAAGCTGACCACCCTCCGTCTCTGCTCCAATGCTTTGGCTCAGCTGGTTATCCCTGCGGCACTTGCCGACGTGGAATATACCGATTCGATGGTGCGCCCCGGCGGAAGGATTTACGAGCAGAGCAGGGCGACCGTGTCTGCGCTTGACCGTATTCCCGATATTTCCTGCGTAAAAAACAGTGCGGCTTTCTACGTTTTCCCGAAGATCGACGCTAAGAAGCACAATATTACCGACGACAGAAAATTTACCCGTGATCTTCTGCACGGAACTCATATTCTCGTGGTTCCCGGAAGCGGATTTGAATGGGAAACTCCCGATCATTTCAGAATAGTAATGCTTCCCGAGGCGGACGTGCTTGAGGACGCTGTGAAGCGCATTGGCGAATTTCTTGACGGATACGTACAAAAATAATAAAAATGCAATGTCACGAACCGTGGCATTGCATTTTTTGTTATTTTGCGCACTCGAGGCACTCTTCAAGCCGCTTTTCCACCTCGCTCCTGCCGAAAGCCGTGTCGCTGTTCCATGGCTCGTATGCGTGGGAGAAGAGCAGGTTTTCGATCCTTTTGTCGCCCTTGATCTTATTGATAGTTTCGAAGTATGCGCTTTTGTTTTGCAGACCGCAACGGTATTTATCCACACCTGCGCCTTGGAGTCCGTCACCCGAGATCAGCGTGCCGCTTATAAGGTCGAGGACACCGATAGAGTCGTTTGTGTGACCGGGCAGGGAATACGTGATAAGGTCTGCGGCAAGGACACAGGGCTCGCAAACTACATTGATGCTCGGATGAAGCTCACGTATCCTGCCAAGACCTCCCGCGTGGTCGCCGTGCCTGTGGGTCAAAACTATTGTGTCAACGTCGGTCAGCGAATATCCGAGGCTCTCAAGGGCGGGAATTATTATTTCGTCAACGTCGCTTTGCCACGTGGCGCAGTCGACTAATATCTTTTTTTCGTCGTGATCGATGAAAAACACCGAGGTGTAGACGGTGTCGAAGGGAAGCTTTAATCGGTATATATTTCCGATCTCTTTTTTGAATTCTGTCATAGTGATCTCCCACAATTTGATGCTTATATTATAAATGATTTTTGACGGTTTTTCAAGGGGGGAAAGGGAAGTTTTGATTTTTATTTCGCCAAGAAAACAACGAAACGTGGAATTTTTGCAAAATAGCTGTAAAAGTTATTGAAATGTGGAATTTTCTGTGTTATAATGAATTAATAAATGATTGGAGACGTGCTATGGGCAACGAAACGTTATCAAATAATATTAAATATTACCGAAAGGCGAAGAGAATGACTCAGGTCGAGCTTGCCGAAAGACTTTTCATAGTTCCGCAGACGGTATCAAAGTGGGAGAGCGGCATATCCGAGCCCGATTCCGAGAAGCTTTGTCTGCTTGCCGACCTTTTCGGAATATCTCTTGAAAAGCTTGTGCGGATCTCTGCCGCGCCATCAAAAAAGGCTTACATTGCCGTTGACGGCGGCGGCACGAAGACCGAATTTCTCCTTTTCAGCGGTGACGGAGAGGTGCTTGACAGATTTGCGTTGGGCGGCAGCAATCCAAACGCTTACGGGCTTGCGACCTCGAAAAATATTCTCGCCGAGGGAATTGAAAGGCTACTTTCCAATACGGACGTCAGCATTATCGGAATTTTCGCGGGCATTTCGGGTGCGGGATCGGGAAAGAACCGTGAGGAGCTTGGAGAATTTTTAAGAAAGAGATTTCCTTACGTCAAAAGCCGAGTTGAGGGCGATTTCTTTAACGTGATCAGCTGTGACGTTGAAAAATATATTGCCGTCATCTGCGGCACCGGCTCGGTGGTTTATGCCTGCTCGGGCGAGGAGCGAAGCAGGCTTGGCGGTTGGGGTTATCTTTTCGACGAGGCGGGAAGCGGCTTTGATATGGGGCGTGAGCTTTTCAGGTACTGTCTTGCCTGCGAGGACGAGGGCAGACTTGATGACGAGCTTTACGTTGCCTTGAGCGAGTCTCTCGGAGGCGGAGTTTTTGCTAATATCAGCGACGTTTATGCTAAGGGCAAGGACTACGTCGCGTCCTTCGCGCCTCTCGTTTTTGACTATTATGAAAAGGGTAATTCCGTAGCGCGATCGATCGTGAGGAAAACTACCGACAGGCTATCTGAGCTGATAAATACCGCTTATGAAAAATACGATTGCGGACATCACGCGGTAATAGCGGGCGGACTTACCGCAAGGCGCGATATTATCGAGCCGTTGCTTTCTGAGTCGGTCAGAAAAGAAATTAAGCTTGTCTTTCCCCAAACGTCGCCGATATTTGGTGCGGCTGTAAGGTGTATCAAGCTTTTTGGCGATGAAAGCGGAATTGAAAAATTAAAGAAAAATTTATTGAAGTAAGGGGGAATATATAATGAGCAGAACGGAAAAGAGAAATCCGAGGACTACGAATTTCAGCAAAGAAAGCACCGTTACGATGCTTAATATTATAAATGATGAAAATATGAATTCGGTCAATGCCGTTGGCGAGGCAATTGAGGACATTGCCAAGGCGGTGGATGCCGTGACCGAGGCATTTCTTAAAGGTGGCAGGCTTATCTACGTCGGCGCGGGAACCTCGGGCAGAATGGCGGTAATGGATGCCGCGGAGTGTCCTCCTACCTTCGGTGTCGACTATGACACGGTAATAACCGTTATGGCAGGCGGCAGGGATGCGATGTTTCGTGCGGCAGAGGGAGTTGAGGATTCGGCAGAGGCAGGAAGAGCGGATCTGCTTGAAAAGGCGCCTGATGCCCGTGACGTGGTAATGGGAATCAGCGCGTCGGGCAACGCGGAGTACGTCGCAAGCGCCCTTCGCACCGCAAAGGATCTGGGATGTGTTACCGTCTCGCTCAGCAGCAACGAGGATTGCAAGATCGGAAATATCGCGGATATACCGATCTTCGTCAATACGGGTGCCGAGGTCATTTCGGGCTCTACCAGAATGAAGGCGGGCAATTCGCAAAAATTCGTGCTCAATATGATCAGCACCTGCGCTATGGCGAAGACCGGAAAGGTATACGAAAATCTGATGATCAATCTGCGCCCCACCAACATCAAGCTCAAGGGTAGAATGGTCGGTATAGTTGCGGAGATCTGTGAGGTCAGCGAGGGCGAGGCGCTCCGTTTGCTTGAAGAAAATGATTTCAGCATCAGAAAGGTTTTTGAAAGGTTCGGAAAGGTATAAAATGAAAGCAGAAATAAAAAAGCATCTTGGCACTCTCCGTATTTTCGTTAACGGCGAGATCTTGCCGCCCGATGCATACATCACTTATTTTACGGATAAAAACAGTTATTCTGATTTTGCCGACGCGGGATATAAGCTTTTTTCGCTTCCCGTTTTCTTTTCATCAAAGACCTTGAATGAGAATTCACAAGCACCCTGCTTCGGTCGCCCGATATTTGACGGCGACGTGCCCGATTGGGATGCCCTTGACGAGGATTTCAAAAGGGTGCTTGATGCCTGCCCTGATGCGCTTATCTTCCCGAGGATCAACGTGTCGCTGAATGAAAAGTGGGAAATAGAGAATCCCGACGAGCTTTGTGACGAGGGAAAGGCTCCGATTCACCGCCCTTGCTTTTCCTCCGATAAGTGGGCGGAAGAGGTCATGCGGCTTTACGGTCTTGCTCTTGATCATATAGAGGGCTCGACTTATGCTTCAAGAGTTATCGGGTATCAGTTTGCGGCAGGTAACACGGAGGAATGGTTTCCTCACGATATGAAGGGGTCTATCGGCAAGCGTTCAAGAGAAAAATTCGCGGAATATTGCGCGAAAAAGGGTATCGAAGGGAATGCAGGCGAGTATTATGCTTTTCTTTCCGACATTGTGGCAAAGCGCATCTGCGACCTGGCAACATTTACGAAGCAAAAGGCGAAAGGTAAGCTTGTTGGCACCTTTTACGGCTATACGTACGAGTGCAACGGCAGAGAAACCTGCCATCATTCGCTTGACAGGGTGCTTGCGTGCCCCGATATAGATTTTCTCTGCTCGCCCGTCTCCTACGCTAAGGACAGAGCCCTCGGCAGAGACCATTCCTGCATGCTTCCCGTAGATAGTCTCAGGGAGCACGGAAAGCTCTATTTCGCCGAAAATGACACGAGAACCCATCTGACCGTGGTGCCATACCCCGAGATCCCGTATTTTCAGAATCCGGTTTTCAAGCCGAAGCGATTTGACGATACCGCCGAGATGCTGAAGCTGCATTTTTCTCGCGCGCTGGTTCACGGGTATGCTCATTGGTGGTTCGATATGTGGGGCGGCTGGTATGCAGACGACACCTATATGAGCGAGATGCGTGAATTTCTTGAGATCAGCAAAAGATCTGTTGATAAAGCGATGGGAAGCGTTTCTGAGGTTGCCGTTTTCGTTGACGAAAAGGCATTTGCCTCGGGTCGCGGAGGCTCGCTGGCTTATCATATCCGAGAGAGTCTCGGACTTATGGGCACACCCTACGATAGCTTCCTTGCAAGCGATTATGAAGGGGTGAAGGAGCGTTATAAGGCTATCGTTATCGTTGATACTTACAGAACGCCATTGATCGATTTCATTATTGCCGATGCCGAGAAGAGCGGAAAGGCAATTCTTGTGATAGATCAGGAGAGAAGAGCCATATCTCCCGAGGAGCTGAGAGAATTTTTGCGAGTGAACGGAGTGCATCTGTACGCGGATATTCCTGCGGTGGTTTATGCTAACGAAAGCTATCTTTTCGTCCACGCGAAAGGAGAAAAGCTGCCCGAGATATCGCTCCCCGACGGGAAAGCTCTGTTGCCGCTTTTTGCAGATAAGTGGGGAAGGCACGGGGATTTTGTCAGTGAGCTTTATGAGTTTTGTTGAATAGGTTTTGGATAAATCAAAATTTGAAGTATTGCAAATAATCAAACGCACCGCAACTCGATTGAGTTGCGGTGCGTTTGATTCATATTAATTTAATTGCTCTTTTTCTTTTTAGTTATCAGCTTGATCACAAACAATGTTCCGACCGTAAGAGCGGCGCCCACGGGCAGGCAGATCCAGGGGTTGGGAACGAATCCTGCAAAGAGGAACATAACGAAGGAGATCGCCGCTACTGTTATTGCGTAAGGAATCTGAGTTGAAACGTGATCAACGTGATTGCACTGTGCACCTGCCGATGCCATGATGGTGGTATCGGAGATAGGCGAGCAATGGTCTCCGCAAACGGCACCTGCAAGGCAAGCGGAGATGCCGACGAAGAGCAGGGGATTATCTGCAGGGAAGACCTTCAGCACGATGGGAATGAGGATTCCAAAGGTGCCCCAGCTGGTACCGGTTGCGAATGCGATAAATGCAGCCACTACGAAAATAACCGCAGGGAGGAATGCCGCAAGGCTACCTGCCCCCGCCATAATGCTTTCAACGAATCCGTCGCTTCCGAGAAGGCCGGTAACGTTTTTCAGCGAGGTGGCAAGGGTGAGAATAAGGATCGCGGGAACCATAGAGCAGAAGCCCTTGGGAAGAGATTCCATAGCGGTCTTGAAATCCACGGTACGGCGAAGAATGAGATATGCCATAATGAATATCATTGAAATAAGACCGCCCCAAGGCAGACCGACGGTTGCATCGGTATTTCCGAATGCGCCGATGAAATCCATATAATATTTTCCACCCTCTGTGAAGAATCCGCCGACGTAAATGAGAGCGAGGATGCAAACGACGATGAGCACGACGATGGGAAGAATGATATCTATGACCTTTCCCTTACTGGACGCATCGGATTCTTCCTTCTGACCGAGAATGCCCAGCTCACCCTTCTGCGCCTTGATCTCAAATTCGGACATCTTGCCGTAATCAAAGCCCATGATCGCGATTGCGATGATGAAAACGAGAGTGAGGAGCGAATAGAAGTTGAAGGGTATCGCGCGCACGAAAAGCTCGAGGCCGCTCATTCCGATATCCATTTCCTCGGGGATGCTGGAGGAGACCGCCGCCGCCCAGGAGGAGATAGGTGCTATCATACAGATAGGAGCCGCCGTTGCGTCGATTATGTACGCAAGCTTTGCGCGGGAGATCTTTTTAGAGTCGGTGATAGGTGACATTACCGAGCCGACGGTGAGACAGTTGAAATAGTCGTCGATGAAGATAAGCACACCGAGAGCGAATGTTGCAAGGATTGCGCCAAGCTTTGTCTTAATGTTCTTTTCTGCCCATCTTCCGAAGGCCTGAGCCGCGCCTGCCTTATTGATAAGGGCAACGATAACGCCAAGCTCTACGAGGAAGATAAATATGCCGGCATTGCCCGCAACCGCGGAGATAAGTCCGTCGCCAATGAGAGTGTCCATAGTTCCCGTGAAGGAGAAGTCGGTGTGGAGCAGAGCTCCGGTCAGCACACCTACGAAAAGTGAGCTGTACACCTCTTTGGTGATCAGCGCAAGTCCTATTGCAACAACGGCGGGGAAGAGCGACCAGATAGTGCCGTTAAGATTGCTGACGGGATAGGTGATGGGGTTACATACTTCGCAATCGGAGACAGAGCAGTTGTGCTCGACCTCGGGCTCGGTGTTGGGAATGCTACCGCTGACAGCGGCATAAATCAGCAGACCTACAACGACCACGGCGAAGACGATAAGAAGGATCTTTCTTGTCTTTGTCATTTTGTTTTCCTTTCGAATTTGATAATTTGACATCAAAAAAACGCGGCGATAGCCGCGCGCAAAAAGACAGTATGATCATACCGACAGCTCTCCGCAAACGCGACAGTGTATACGGTATTTCCGCATACCCCAGCCATAACCGTCGGAAAAAACGGCTACGCTTCGGCGAACCGTCCTTTCAGCGAGCTTTTTTCCAAGCTTTTTCCGCTATACTCTTACAAATCCGCGCCTCTATCTTTATTTTTTGACGTATTTTATTGTTAACAGGCAGAGTATATCATAAAGATAGCCCAAAGTCAATAGATTTTGCAAAAAAAAGGGAGAAAAAATCTCCCTTTTTGAATTATTTAATTTTTTTCGCTTACTGATCGGCGTCTGCTTCGCGGCGAGCTTCGTTGAATTCGTCCATAACTATAGAATCTTCTTCCTCGTCTTCTTCCTCTTCAAATTTTCTCGCAGCCGCTCTTGCCGCCTTTTCTGCTTCTCGGTTTGCCTTTATTTCTTCTTCTTTTTCTTTAAGCGCGGCGATCTCTGCCATTATAACGTCGATCTTTGCCATAGTTTCAGAGATCTTTGCGGTAAGCTCTGCCGAATCTCCCGTGTTAAGTTTCTTGAGTTTCGCATAGGTCAGCTTGCCGAGACGGCGGTATTCCTGGTCTCTGTCGCTTTCCTTGTTGGCAATTTTGATCTTTATGGTTGCCGAGCTGGTTATTTCCTTGGTTTTACCTACGGTCTTGTCGGCAAAATCCTCAAAGCCTTTTTTGAAATCATCCCATTTTGACATATTTTTTACCGTGCCTTTCGAAATTTGTTTCCATACATTATTATATACGAATCCTCACGCAATGTCAAGGGATTAGCAGATTTTACAAGCGATTGAAATTTTAAATTTTTTAAAAACTGCCCCCAAGCGGGGAAGAATATTAAAAAAGAATAAAATCAGGAGATTTTTTATGAATATTGATAATAAGGCATATAAAAAATATGCGGCGGCGCACGCTCCGTCGTCTCCCGTGATAAAGGATTGCATCATAGCTTATTTGAGCGGTGGAGTGATATGCTCGGTGGGACAGATTTTGCTGATGCTTTACCGCGACGGATTTGGAATGGTACAAAAGGATGCGGGAACGCTTACCTCGGTGACGCTTATTTTTATTGCCGCGCTTTTGTCGGGGCTTGGTTGGTTTGAAAGGATCGCGAAGAGGGCGGGAGGAGGAACTCTCGTTCCCATAACCGGATTTGCAAACAGTGTTGTTTCGCCGGCGATAGATTCCAAATCCGAGGGGCTTATCCTTGGTGTCGGGGCGAAGATCTTCACCGTCGCGGGCCCCGTTTTGCTTTACGGTACTCTTGCAGGAGCTATCTGGGGCGTGGTTTATTGGGTGATTGGTTTGTAAATTGCAGTTTATCGGGGACGCGGGGGAGGCGCGGGGGACGCGGTTTCCACCTTTTTCGAGAAAAAGGTGGAGCCAAAAAGCTTACCCAAAAATAGCAGATAAAGTAGCCATATTGTAAAATAAAATAATATTGATCTAAATCAAAATATATCTTCTACCGTGTTTCGGGTGTATTGCAAACTTTTTTAAATAAAGGATTTAAATTTTACTGGCAACACGATAGCAGTGATGCTTTGTTTAAAATCCTCACGGTGTAAAATGACAATATGGCTACATCGCCAAATAATTTCAGGGGAAGCTTTTTGCCAAGCTTTTTCTCGAAAAAGCGGAAACCGCATCCCCATAAATCAAAATTTGAAAACTAATTATTTATTCTTCATAAAAACCTTAAGCGCGGTTTTGGTGTCGCTTGAGATGATAAGCAGGGCATAGTTGCCGACGAGGGTGACGCTTGCATTCTGCAAATACGGCGCGTATTTTTCGTCAGATTTGGCAAGCCTTATGGCGGAAAGCCGGGAATTCATCAGGTCTGCGGTGTCGTGGGCTACGTCGCGATCTTGGCAGAGGATAACGGCAAATTCGCAGGGGTGAGAGCCTAAAGAGAGGTAGAGTGCGGCATCGAGCCAGCCCTCGGCAGCCTTGGGGTAAGAGCCGCCGCCGAAAAGGGAGGAGATCAGCGACCTTGAAAGATATTCTTTGTCGCCCTCGGGGGCGGTCATAGAGTAAAATCTCCCTGCGGGCAGGCTGATCTCGCGCTCGGTCATCGCCCCAACCAAGGCGCGGCAGGATGTTTTTTCACCGCTACCAGAGCAGGAGACGAGAGAGCATAAAAGTATAAAAAAAGTAAAAAATAAAGCCGCAGGGCGTTTCATAGACAGTTCCTTTCGTTTTTTACTATTCTATGAAACGGCGGCGGCTAAAATGATATTTAGTCGAATTATGATCGGTTAGATTTATTAATAGTACATATCTATTCCGTCTTCTTCATACTCACCTTCGAAGATATAGCTTGATCTTACCACGAGCTCTAACAGATCATCTCGGTCGATAGATTGACAAACCTTTGAATCGGATTCGATTATAAAATATTTATCATCATAAAACCATTTCCAGATTTCTCTGTCCTCATATAACCAGCTTACCTTGACTACACCAACGATTCCGTCCTCGGTTTTGGCGTACCAGGCGAAAACACCATGCTTTTTCAGCTTTTTTGAATCAATAGTAGGAATATGTGTTGGGGTAATAGTGCCTGTCTCAAGCGCTTTTGATACAGTGCTTACGGCGCTTGCAAGGTCGATATTTGTTTCGGCATCCTCTTCATTGAATTTTGCCTGCGAATAATATACCTCGTTACCGTAGATACGAATATACTCGTCCGTGGGGTAGCCGTTTATATATCTGCGGTATATAATAGAATAATCTGAATGATAAAGCAAATTATAAAAGAAGTGAGAAGGAACGAAAAGTCCGTTCTCGGGATTTTTTACATACTCTATAGCATCCAACACCTCGTTGCTCGTGATGCTTGAAAGAGATTTAGCGTACAGGTCTTTATCCTGCCATTTTAGTATTGCTTCCTCGCAACGGTCTGTCGTCCATCCCGAGCCTATTACCGCAATATCTGAGTAACTTGGGTCATATAGGTAATCGCGCATAGACGTATTATCTATCCACTTGGGTGTTGAATCCCAGAGGCTTATATCGAATATGCCGTTTTCGTCAAACGCTATGACGTTGTCGCACAGGAAAACTGTTGTACCCCAATAGCTAGCGAATATTGTATAGGACAGCATTTCGGCTTGCTTTTGTACTGTGTTGTATAAAACCGAGTTCTCATATGTGAATTGCCACATATCGTGCAGGATAAGCGTAGGATAAGCAGTGAGATCGGTATAATATGCCACCGGTACAAGAAAATAGAAGCGTTCCGGCATTTCGCTCTCGGGAAGCGCTGAGAGAGTTTGCATTTCTATGAGATAAAACTCGTTTTTGTCCGAGAAAAAGCGGTATTTGTCGGGCAGAATACGTAAAGCCTTTACTTTGGCGTAGATTCCGTCAGTTCGCACATCGTTCTCACCTCCATTGCCGATTACAATATTTGGCTCTCCCATTAAGCCCTGCTCGGGCTCGGGGGATTCAATAAATTCGGTTATGGGAATGCTTTGCGGAGGATCAGCTTCGGGAATATCCTGTGGTGGATCCTGAGCAAAGGCAAAAGCAATTGCGGATGCCGTCAGCACGAGGGTTACAATGACTGCTACTACAGGGATAAAGAAGAGATTTTTGCGTTTTTTGCTCATAGATTCTGCCGCGCGCTCAACAAGCGTGTCGTCGGCATTGCTTAAAGCAATAAATATTTTCTGGCTTTTCATAATGTTATCCCCTCCTTTTTAAGATGCTCGCGAAGCTTTTCGCGAGTTCTTGAGAGAATTGAGCGCACGTGATTTTCCTTCATTCCTTGGTGTTTGGCTATTTCCTTTATCGGATAAACGAAATAGTAGCGGCAAAGAAAGATATTGCAATCTCTTTCTGGGAGCGTGCGCAGAAAACTGTTTATGGCTTCGGAGAGATTTGTTGAATCCTCGTCAAAGCTTTCGCTTTTGATACATTCATCAAGCTCGTGAAGCGCTAAATCGGTTTCGTTATCGATCCGCCTTGCCTTTGAACGGTATCTGTCGATTGCAAGATTTCGCGTGATCCTTCCCAAGAAGGCTTGAAGCGCTGCGGCATAGTGGGCGGAATGACGTTCCAGACCTTGAGATAGGTGTCGTTGACACATTCCTCTGAGTCCTGCCTGTCATTTAGCACGTTGAAGGCTATAGTCAAGCAGTAATTGCCGTATTTTTTGTCGGTCTCGGCAATTGCTTGCTCGTCTCTTTGATTATACAAGGCTATAATGCTGTTATCATCCATGGCTGATCTCCTTTCTCTGTAATTGGGATCCCTTCAACATTAATGACGAAAAATTTATGCAAAACGCAACATGAAAGGAAAAATTATGTAAAAATATGCAGAAGATCGGCTTTATTTAAGCGATCTCCTGCAAAGATCATTTATGATATTTCGTTCCTTTAATAATATTCATGCATCGATAGACTCCTTCGAGGAGGAGGACACGCATGAGCTGGTGGGGAAAGGTCATTTTTGAGACCGAGAGGCGGAGGTCGGCGGCATTTTTCACGCTATCGTCAAGTCCGTGGGATGAGCCTATGACGAAGCAGATCTCGCTTGCCGACGAGAACGCGCTATCAAGCTTTGCCGCCAACTCCTCGGATGAGAACTGCTTGCCCTCTACGCACATAGCGATTTTATAGGAGCGGTCGGGCATGGCGGCGAGAATGGATTTTGCTTCCTCGGCAAGGGCGCGCTTGATCTCGCCATCTGATGGATCGTTTGGAAGCTTTGCCTCTTTAAGATTCACCTGCTCAACGTGGCAGAAGCCCGAGAGCCTTTTTTCGTATTCCTTGACCGCTTCGCGGAGGTAGTCCTCCTTGAGCGTGCCAACGGTTATGAATTTGATTGTTGCCATTTTATCCTCCTACAAGCCAAACCGGCGCGTCCTGCTTTGCAACCTTGAGGTCGAAGCTCTCGTCCGCGATTGCGGTAAAGACCTCGTTAAATGCCAGCTCGGGCAGGTTATTTTCCTCGCTGAGATGCGCCAGCATGATATGCTCGGTTCCGCTTTCGTAAAGCTCGGCGGCAAGTGTGGCGCAATCTGCATTTGAAAGGTGTCCTTTTTTTGAGCGGATGCGTTGCTTGAGATCGTAGGGGTACGGACCCTCTATAAGCATCTGCAGGTCGTGGTTTGATTCAATAACCACCGCGCGGCATCCCGAAAGATTTTCTCGCATAGCTTCGGTGACGTGCCCTGTGTCGGTGGAGACCGCAACAGCGACTCTCTCGCCGTCATCTCCGTCAAATTCAAGTCTGTATCCCACCGCCGCGCGACTGTCGTGGGGAGTGGGGAAGGCTTTGACTTTCAGTCCCTTGACTTCGGTCTCAAAGCCGTTGCCTTTGTATATTTTGAGGCACTCGCAGAGCTTTTCGTCAAGGAGCCCGTTGAAGATAAGCGCGGAGTCAAGGAGGATATGTATGGGAATCTGTCGCTTATGAGAAAGCACTCTGAGAGCCGAGATGTGATCGTTATGCTCGTGAGTTATAAAGATAGCATCGATGTTGTCTATTGTTTCACCGATGCTACACAGCGCGGAGCAGAGCGCCTTTGCGCTTCTGCCCGCGTCGATAAGTATTTTTGCGCCGCCTGCAGAGATAAAGGTGCAGTTGCCCTTTGATCCCGAATAGAGGCAGCAGATCTTGCAATTTTGCATATATTGTCTCTCTTATTTTATGCCTAAAAGAAGTTGTATCGTAGGCAAGGTAAAGTTGTACAGCAAGTCAAGAGCTATCGGTGCTGCTATCGGAATTATGACCGAAATCATCCATTTTGATTTTTCAAGTCGGTTTTTGCCGTCGGCAATGTAGCTCTCCTTTTGCTCCTTGGTCCACTCGCGGGGCAGCATATCAACCGTCAAGTTTCTTCGGGTAAACGCGCGGTTATATATGATAAACACGAGAATAAAGACTGCGAAGGCGATCCAATAGACAACCGGCAAAAATAGCGAAACAAATCCGAGATTTATACCGTATGCTACACCGAAATAGATTATCGTCGTAAGGATCGAGCAACCCGTTATTGACAGTATCAGCTTTTTCTTCTCGGGCGTGAGGGGAGGACGGTTATTTTGCGGAAGATTTAAATTTCTCATAAGAACCCTATCAGCAGATCTTTACAGCACCCACGGGGCGGATGCCGAGAACGATGCAGGCACCCTCGCCGAAGCAGGCATCCATAGCCGCCTTATACTCGGGGACGGTCTCAGTGGGAACGAAGGACTGGATGGTTCCTGCAAATCCACCGCCGTGAACTCTCCAAGCCGCCTTCTTGTCGCCGAGAATTTTCTCCGCGATGCAGAGTGCGAGGGAGAGACCCTGCTCGCTTACGTTCTTGGTGGTATATACGTTCTGGAGATAGCAGAAGGAGGAGCGTCCCGATGCCTTAACGTTCTCGAAGAAGGTGTCGATATCTCCGGATTCAAGAGCCGCCTTCTGCTTTGCAACTCTCTTATTCTCCTCGAAGAAATGGAGTGCGCGCATAATTGCTCTGTCGCCGCACTTTTCGCGGAGAGCGGGGATAGCGGCTATTACGTCCTTTTCGTCGGTCTCGCGAAGCACCTCTTTGCCGAGATATGCGGCAACAGCCTTCATTTCTGAGGGAACAGAGGCGTAATCGTCGGTGAGGTCCGCGTGGTTTCCGCCGGTGTTTACGATGCAGAGGTTATAGCCTGCGGCGGTCATATCGAAATCAATGGGAGTGATGATGGGATTCTTGGTGTCGGCGAAGTCGATAGCCACGATACCGCCAACGGCGCAGGCGACCTGATCCATAAGACCGCAGGGCTTGCCGAAGAACTTGTTTTCTGCCCACTGCGCAAGCTTGGCGATCTCAACGTTGTCAACCTCGCCGTTATTGTAAAGGTGGCTCTCGATAGTGCCGATCATATCTTCAAATGCGGCAGAGGAGGAAAGCCCCGAGCCCTTGAGCACGTTGCTGGTGGTGTAGGCTACGAAGCCGCCGATCTTGTGACCGTTAGCCTTGAGACCTGCGCACATTCCCGCGATGATGGACTCGCTGCTGCCGAATTTTGCTTCGATGGGAGCGATGTATTCTGCAATATTGACTACGTCCTCGTCAAATCCCTCACTCTTGACTCTTACGGTAGTGTCGGCGGTGGGAGAGGCGACGGCGATAATGTCGAGGCTGATGGAGGCGGCAACTACGCAGCCCTTGTTGTGGTCGGTGTGGTTACCCGAAAGCTCGCTTCTGCCGGCTACCGAGAAGAGGCTTACTTCGCGGTCGGTACCGTAAAGGGAGACGAATTCCTCGATAGCTTTGATGTAACGCGCTTTTGCTGCGGAAAGATTTTCCTTGCCGTAAAGTGTGGTGAGCTTCGCGTCAAGCTCGCCGGCATTTATTTTTTCAATAAGACAGGTGTATTTCATTTTGGATGTCCTTTCTTGACTGGATTTTACATACATAATATATTGTATCATATTTATTTTGATTCGGCAAGTGCTTTTTTGATTTTTGGGCGAATTTTTTGCGTAAAAAAAGGGAATATGCGGCAATTTTTGCGCGTATTCCCATTGATAAACGATTTTGTCTATCCGTCAGAACGACTCCTTGATCTTTTTGAGGCAATCCTCGCAGATGCGCTTTCCGTTAAAGAAAACGATGTTGTCAGCATTAGCGCAGAAAACGCAGGAAGGCTGATATTTCTGAAGGATTATCTTGTTGTCGTCGGTGAATATCTCAAGCGAGTCCTTTTCTCCAATGTCCATGGTCTGTCTGATGCTGATAGGGAGCACGACTCTTCCAAGCTCGTCTACCTTGCGAACTATTCCGGTTGATTTCACGATTTTTCCTCCTTCTTTCACAAATAAAAAGATAGCTTTTGCATCTCATAAATTGATTTTATCATAAAAAAGTGTTAATTGTCAAGACGAAAAATGGGAATTAATGTATTGTTTACAATTTTATTGAAATTTTTTGTCGAGGGTGTGCGGCTGTTGGCTTGTGACGGTTACAAAAATATTATTTCTGATTTTCGGCGAATTATTAGTATTCTTGGTTGAAGCGGATGAAATAGGGGAAGAATGTTTAGTAAAGCGTGATGCGGAAGGGGTTAAATAAATCCCTATTTACATAACAAATTAAGGAGAACAAAAATGATAAAGGGCGCGCAGAAAAGCATGATAGTAGTTAAGACTCAGGACAGCTATGTATTTGAGGAGGCATATTTTGTGATCCGACGGGGAGCGGAAAAGGAAAAGGCTGACATGGTCCGCGAAGCAAACAGAATTATAGAGAAGAGCGGTGGAAGGAAAAAGGACGGCTTCAAGGCGCCCGTTGCCATTGCTGTCTGTCTGTCCTGCTTTCTCGGCGGCGGCGCTATTGGCGGTGCGATCACGGCGCTGGTGGGATTTTTGATATAACACTGTTTGCGGAAGCGGTTGAGCTTTGTCGAAAGCTAACTATTGACAAATTCATTTTTTTGTAGTATAATTATCGGGATGGCAATTCAGTAGTTTTCAGGGTCTTACCCGAAAATATATATAGACCGAGCTTTGGCGTATTCTTCTTCTCCTGCGCTATCGTCAGGTCTCAAAAATTCTCTCTGCGGGACGAAGGCGGAGAGAATATAGAGTTGTGCCCGTAGGGGCTTTTTTTCGGTGCAATTTGCACTCTTAACAAGATATATTAAGAAAGGAAGGTTTTTTATGGCAAAGGAAACTGCAGATTATAAGAAGCACAGTCCGCGTAAAAGCGAAAAGAGCGCGGCTGAGAACAAAAACGATTTAAAAAAGTCCTTGCCCGCTTTTCAGAAAAAGAACAAGAGAGCGTCAAAGCAGGGCAGCCCCAAGATAAAGCAGGCAGAGGAAAAAGCTGTTGCTTTAAGCTCCGAAGAGACGGTTGAAAAGGGAAGGAAGAGTGCCCGCTCGCAGGGAAAGGCGCCGTCGCCCAAAAAGAACGTTGAAAAAAAGAGCGCAAAGGATATGAGTGCTTCTAAAAATTCAAAGAGCAAAAGTCAAAAAGAAAATGCCGCAAGGTCTGCGCCTGCGGTAGCTTACGATCCCGACGCTAAGGTGAGGATCATTCCCCTCGGCGGACTTTTGGAGATCGGAAAAAATATGACCGCTATTGAATGCGGCGACGATATAATCGTTATAGATTGCGGTCTTGCATTCCCCGATGAGGAGATGCCCGGTGTAGACTTGGTTATTCCCGACGTTACCTATCTTGAGGCTAATGCTTCACGCGTCAGAGGAATCGTGCTGACTCACGGACACGAGGACCATATCGGAGCTATTCCTTACGTATTGCGCAATATCAATCCCCCCATCTACGGCACGAGGCTGACGGTGGGTATCGTTCGCAACAAGCTCAAGGAATTTTCTCTTGACGTTACCCCGAAGCTTATCGAGGTCAAGGCAGGCGACGTTATAGGACTTGGCGGAATGAGCGTTGAGTTTATCCACGTCAACCATTCTATTGCGGACGCTTGCGCACTGGCAATCAAAACACCTCTCGGCACTATCGTTCATTCGGGCGACTTCAAGCTTGATCTTACTCCTATCGACGGCGAGATAATGGATATTACCCGTCTCGGCGAGCTTGGCAAGGAGGGAGTTCTGCTCCTTATGTGCGAGTCTACCAACGCGGAGCGACCGGGAAGTACCCCGTCCGAAAGGAAGGTTGGCGCGTCGCTTGAGTATATTTTCAACACTCACAAGCAGCAGAGAATAGTTATCGCGACCTTTTCTTCCAACGTTCACCGCGTTCAGCAGATAATCGATGCGGCGGCGAGACACGGCAGAAAGGTGGCTGTCACCGGAAGAAGCATGCTCAACATAGTGGGAGCGGCGACAGAGCTTGGTTATATGAACGTGCCCAAGGGTGTGCTTATCGATATTTCCGAGATACGCAAGTACAATCCCGAGCAGCTGACCATAGTGACGACCGGAAGCCAGGGAGAGCCTATGAGTGCTCTTTACCGTATGGCATTCGGTGAGCACCGCGAGGTGCAGCTTACTATGAATGACGTAGTCATTATTTCCTCCAGCGCGATCCCCGGCAACGAAAAGCTTGTTGGACGTATCATCAACGAGCTTTGCAAGAGCGGAGTTGAGGTCATTCACGACGCGGCGGTAGAGGTACACGTTTCTGGTCACGCTTGTCAGGAGGAGCTGAAGCTTATGCAGGCTCTCACAAGACCTAAGTATTTCATGCCCGTTCACGGCGAATACAAGCATCTGGCGGCAAACCGCGCTCTTGCGCTTTCTATGGGAATGGATTCTAAGAATATCTTCATCTCCGATATCGGAAACGTGCTTGAGATCGATAAAAACGGCGCGAAGATAAACGGTACGGTCACCTCGGGCAGAGTGCTGGTTGACGGATACGGCGTCGGTGACGTCGGAAACATAGTTCTCCGCGACAGACTTCTGCTTTCGCAGGACGGTCTTATCGTCGTGGTGGCAACCGTCAGCTCGGACGGCGGATATCTCCTTTCGGGTCCCGACATCGTTTCGCGCGGATTTGTTTACGTCCGCGAAAGCGAGGACCTTATGGAGGAGATGAGACAGGTTGTGCTTGACACTATAAATACCTGCTTGAGATCCAAGAGCCGTGCCGATTGGTATGCGGTTAAGGGAAAGGTAAAGGACGATCTTGCGAAGTTCATTTACTCTACTACCAAGCGCAAGCCGATGATCATTCCTATGATAATGAACGTGTGATAATTTGTGTGAAGCATATTTTGTCAAAAAGAGAAGAAAATTTTCGACTTGTTCATATTCTATTCAACAAACCTTCACGCGAAAATATTATAATAAGGGATGTTATTGTCTCCGACTATGCGGTCGGATAGTTTAAAAACAAAAAAATTGAAAAGGTGGAACCTATAATGGGAAAAGGAAACAGAAATAGCCAGAAGCGCGCTCAGGATAAGATAGAGAACGCTGATCAGCTTCTCGCTATGCAGAAGGCTAAAAGCCAGAAATCATTCAAGGACAAGGCTATAACGATCGCTATTGCGGCAATCGCTCTCGTAATCGTTGCAACTCTCTTGTTCTCCGCACTCAGCAACACGGGTATTTTCATCCGTAACACAAACGTAATGTACAGTGATAGCGTAACCGTTGACGCAGCTATGATGAGCTTCTTCCTCAACGAGTCTATCATGACATTCTACACCAACTACTACCAGTATATCCAGATGGGCTTCTTCAGTGTAGACCTTACTCAGGATCTTAAGACTCAGAAGTACGGCGATACCAGTAAGGGCTATGCATACGAGACCTACTTCCTCGATGCATCCTTCAAGGGTACTTGGTACGATTACTTCATGAAGCCTGTTAAGAGCCAGGTCGAGACCTACATCGTATACGCTTCTGCAGGAAAGCTTGTAAAGGAAAAGGATCTTTCTCTTACCGCTGACCAGAAGAAGGAGATCAACACCATCATCAAGAACATCAACGACGGTCTTGCTCTCCGCAGCCTCAGCTGGAGCGACGTTTACGGTAAGGGCGTTAAGGAAAGCGATGCTCGCCGTTGCTACGAGCTTATCTATCGCGCATCCAACTTCGCTACCTACTACCGCGAAAAGCTTGAGGGTGAGGTTAAGGAAGAAGAGATCGTTGATTTCAGAGAAGAGAACAAGTCTCTCTTCTACACCGCTGACTGCCTCACTTATACTATCAAGGAATCCTCTAAGGGTGTAACCGACGAGCAGTATGATAAGGCTTGCAAGGAAGCAAAGGCTGCTGCCGACGCTATCGCACAGGCAAAGTCTCCCGCAGAATTCGTTGCTTTCGTAGAGGCATACGAGGCTTCTCTCAAGAAGAACGATAAGACCGAGACCGAGACAGGCACCGAGACCGGTTCCGATGAAACCGAGGTAACTGAGGTAACCGAATCCACTGAAACCACTGAAGCTACCGAGTCTGAGTCCGAGTCCGAGTCCGAGAAGGATACTTCCGATAAGCTTGACAAGTATAAGGATACTATCAAGTATGAGGAAGGCACCGGCAACGAGCTCAACGACTTCCTCTTCGGTAACGACGAGACCGGAACCGACTCCAGAGAGGCTGCTGAGGAGGGTGACGTAACCGTAATCGAGGAGACCGGCACTGAGACCGAAAAGGTTACTACCTCTAAGCCCAGCACCGAGAACAAGGAGCCTACCAAGAAGGATATCGAGTCCAGCGAAACCGATTCCGTCGAGTCCGAGTCTGAGACCGAGACCGACAAGAAGGATAACAATACCAAGAAGTACAAGACCTACAAGGTAACCGTATACTACGTTATCGATCCTATGCACTACGATACCGAGAAGACTCACGACTTCGCATACCTTATTTCTGACGAAAAGGCTAACGTATTTGACGTCAGCAAGGCATTCGGAGCACTCACCGAGAAGACTCTTGACCTCTTCGTAGAAAAGGCAGAGGATAAGTACAACGCTATCCACGAATCTGCTGATCACCAGCACAAGGATGACGAGATCTTCGCATTCAGAAAGCTTGAAAAGCAGGCTGCAGGCTGGTTCGTTAAGAACGGCAGCGCAAGCTATAAGGATCTCGACAGCTGGATCGAAAGCGCTGACAGAAAGAACGGCGACGTTTCCGATATCTTCACACTTAAAATAGTTTCTACCGATTCTGCAGGAAAGACCACCACATCTACCCAGTATGCTTTCGTATTCTTCGCTCAGCATAACAAGGAGACCTGGTACGTTACCGCATTCGACGGCGCAGTATCCGAGAACTTCAACGAGTGGTACGAGGCATGGCTCAAGGAGAACACTCTCAAGGTTGACGATGCTATCAACAACATCGATACCAAGAAGTCTGTTCTTGTACTGTCCAGCTATTAATTAAAAATCATAGGGCTGCCGCTAAAAGTGACAGCCCTATGTCAACTATTGCGCATTCGGCATACTATGTAAGGATAGCGCATTAATGAAAAAGTATTATATTTGGAGATTAGTATGGTTATTGATCGAAAGCAGACCACGGTTGCATACCGCTGTCCCGAGTGCGGCTCAGGTGTTATAAGCCTTGTAGGACTTTTCACTCTGTCCGGGGATATGGTCAAGCTGAAATGCACCTGCGGAAAAAGTGATATGCAGGTGGTATATCGCAGAGATGAGGGAACAATGAGACTGACCGTCCCCTGCATTTTCTGCAACAAGCCTCATAGCTTCAACGTTAACAGCAAGATGTTCTTTTCAAAGGACGTTTTTCTTCTGCCCTGCCCATATTCCGACATAAATATCGGCTTTGTAGGTGAGGCTAACAAGGTAAAGGCGGAGCTTGCGCGTACCGAGCTTGAGCTTCTCGATATGCTTGAGGAAAACGGAATCGAGGATTTCAAAAAGCTTCACGGTGATGAGGAGGATCTGCCCGATCCTCAGGTGCTTGACGTTATATCCTACATTGTAGGCGATCTCGACGCCGAGGGCAAAATATACTGTAATTGCTATCCCGAGGGAAGAGAGCCCCTGCCCGACGGAGAGCTGGATCGCGATGACTCCGACTACGAGATCGAGGTGTCAGACGAGGGCGTTTCGGTGCGTTGCGCAAAATGCGGGGCGAAAAAGCTGATCCCCACCGACTCCATGCTGTCGGCTCACGCATTTTTAAACAGTGACTATTTGAAATTGGAATAATATCATATCCCCCAAGGAAGGCATATGATTCTGTCTTCTTTGGGGGATATTTTCAGAAGAAAAGCTTCACGTTGTGCGCAAGACTTTTTCTGTATTTTGAAGGTGCCACTCCGCATTTGCTTTTAAAAAAGCGCGAAAAAGAAGCCTGAGAGGAAAACCCGCATTTTTGACTTATATCGTCGATCGAATACGCGGTGCTTTCCAGTAGCCGTCGGCTTTTTTCAAAGGTTTTTTCGGAAAGGTATTCGGAGAGCGTCACGCCCGATCTTTCCTTGAAAAGGCGGCAGAGATAGTGCTTGTCAAGATGAAGCTGTAGGCTTAAATTACCAAGAGAGGTCAAGCCGTCACTTTCGTTAATTATGCTGAGCATTTTCTGAAAGGTATCCATTTCGTTGCTACCCGATTTTACCGTTGAATTCTGATATATCCAATGGATAAGCTGAGTTACGTATGCCGCGGCAAAGATCAGGTCTTCATTTTTGCCCGAATTACATAATGCTGAAACGGTTTTGAAAATTCTGTCTATTTCGGGATCGGAGGCGGTGCATACCGGATCGCTATCGAAAATTTTATCCGAAATGTCCTTGATATCCTTGTAAAATTCATAAAATGAGTCTGCGTCGATAACTATTTTGTTTCGTACGTAGTCTTGGCAATCCTCGGGCTGAGGATAAACGATGTGTGCCTGCCTTGCGTCTATTGCATAAACGTGTTGGCTTTGAAGGAGGTAGGTCTTGTCCTTTTTGATGACCGTGCCGTTACCGCTAACTACCTGAATGAGCTCTATTTCGTTGTGAGAATGATTTTTGTGCACAAAAAGATCTATGCCCTGTAAGTGATAGAAAAATTCGTTGATCTTCAGCATAGTATCCCCCCTTTTTGTAAATTATACATCAATTTAAGCAAAAAATCAAGCAATTTTTGCTATTTACTTTTCTTAAATTGATGATATAATGAAAATATAAAAGTGAAATTGCGCAGAAAGGGATAAAACAATGAAAAAGATAGGTAATTATGAGGAAACGGGCATATTGCCGGTGATTAACGTACCGAATGCTTCGCTGGCAGTTAAGATAGCGGAGGCCTTGCGCCTTGGCGGGTTGAATTCCATAGAGGTAACTCTGCGCTCACCCGACTCCCTTGAGTCGATAAAGAATATCAAGTCGGCATTCCCCGATATGACTGTGGGTGCGGGCACGGTGCTGAGTATTTCGGACGTTGACAGTGCCATCGCCGCAGGCGCGGATTTCATCGTATCCCCCGGATACGATGAGGAAACAGTTGATCATTGTATCAAAAATTGCATTACCGTTGTGCCCGGATGTACAAGCGCAAGTGAGATTCAGAGGGCGGTGAAGAATGGACTTCGGGTTCTGAAATTTTTCCCCGCGGAGCTTAGCGGAGGGGTGGAGGCTATAAAGCTGCTTTCAGGACCTTTTCCCGACGTCCGATTTATTCCGACGGGAGGGATAAGCTTTGACAATCTCGGAAAATATCTTGCAAATAAAAAGGTTCTCGCCTGCGGCGGAAGCTTTATGGCGACTAAGGATATGATCGAGCGCGGTGATTTTGAGGCGATTACTGCCGCTTCAAAAAGAGCGGTGGATATTTCGTGCGGAGCTGAACCGAGCGCTAAAAAATCTCAGCCGAAGACCGCCGGTGGGGGAGCGAAGACCGTGGTGGGATTCGGTGATTACATCGTGCGACTCAATCCGCAGGGATATTTCAAATTTATTCAGGCGAATAGCTTCGAGGTCTTTTACACGGGTGCGGAGGCCAATGTTCTGACCTCGCTTTCCTATATGGGAATGGATACTCAGTTTGTTACCAGACTTCCCGATAATATGATAAGCGAATGCGCCGTGTCGACTCTTAAAAGATTTTCCGTCGGTACTGAGCATGTCGCGTACGGGGGCGAGAGAATAGGCTTATTCTATCTCGAAAAGGGGGCTTCGCAAAGACCTTCAAAGATAGTTTACGACCGTAAATATTCTTCCTTCTCGTCTTCATCGGCAGGGGATTACGATTGGGAGAAAATTATGCAGGGCGCGGGACACTTCCATTTCACAGGCATCACTCCTGCACTTGGCGGCAAGCTTCCCGAGATCTGCCTTGAAGCGTGCAAGACCGCCAAAAGGCTTGGACTTTTGGTCAGCTGTGACCTGAACTACCGCAAAAATCTTTGGACTCGTGCCGAAGCGAAGGAGGTAATGGAGAAGCTCCTCGGATACGTAGACGTGCTTATAGCAAACGAAGAGGATGCGGCGGACGTGCTTGATATCCATGCTTCAAATACAGATATTATAACCGGAAAGCTGAGCCTCGACGGATACGTTGAGGTTGCCGACAGGATCGCGCAAAAGTATGGCATAGAAACCGTTGCCATAACGCTCAGAAAGAGCATCAGTGCCTCCGACAACGATTGGTCTGCGCTTCTTTACAGGGATGGAAGGGCATATTTTTCAAAAGAATATCGCATACATATCGTTGACCGCGTAGGAGGCGGTGATTCCTTCGGCGCGGGACTTATATACGCTATACATAACGGCTTTGATGAGCAGAAAACGATTGAATTCGCGGCGGCGGCATCCTGCTTAAAGCAGACTATTGAGCTTGACGTAAATCTTTCTAAGCCGAAGGATATTCTTGCTCTGGTTGACGGCGACGGCTCTGGCAGAGTGCAGAGATAGAGTTTAGATAATGAGGAATGAAAAATGAAATTGAATTTGGATCAAATAAAAGAAATAACCGTGGGTGCTGCCCGCGTTGAAGAAAAAGACGGTATTTTCTGCTTTTACAGATACACCAAGGAGCAGGACGAACGATATAGGGTCAGAAATCCCGAGCTTTGGAGGAGAAGCCTTTGTACGTCGGGCATAAAGCTTTGCTTTGATACCGACAGCGAAGATCTGTTTTTGAATATCAGGACCGAGCAGGTGCTTTCGCGCAGCTACTTTTCGGTAGACGTTTTTGTAAACGGGGAGATCATTGGCTATCTTGATAATTTTGGAGATTCGGTCATAGATCGGAACTACATCGCGTTAAAACTGGATCAAGGGGAGTTTTCGAAGACTTTCAAGCTTGGAAAAGGCGAAAAGAGAGTGTGCGTGCAGCTTCCTTGGTCGGTAATATGCTCTGTTGCGGAAATGAGCCTTGACGACGGCTCGTTTGTAAACGGTGTTAAAAAAGAGAAAAAGCTTATTGCTTTCGGTGACTCCATAACTCAGGGATTTGACGCTTTCCGTTCCTCTGAAAGGTATATTTCAAGGCTTGCGGATGCTTTGAGTGCGGATGAATATAACAAGGCGATTGGAGGAGATATATTTTTCCCCGACCTCGCCGCGCTTCGTGACGATTTTGATCCCGATTACGTAGTTGTAGCGTGCGGCACAAACGATTGGAATTCGATCAGCGAGGCGGAATTCAAGGTAAATTGCCGCTTGTTTTTCGAAAATCTTGCTCGCAATTATCCGAAAGCCAAGATATTTGCTCTGACTCCGATCTGGAGAGCAGATTATCAGGATCAGAAGTCGTTCGGGAATTTTGAGAACGTAGCCGCAGATATTAAAGAGGCGGTGAAGTCGCTTTCGAATGTAACGCTGATAGAGGGATTTGATTTAGTTCCTCATGACAGAAGATATTTTTCGGATAAGTATCTTCATCCGAATTCGGAAGGATTTGAGCACTACTTTAAAAACCTCTGCTCGGCGATTGATTTGAGTTTGTGATAAATCAAAATTTGAAGTTAATTACAGATGTGAGGGACGGTGCTTGTTAGCACCGTCCCTCGAGAATTATTTCTTAATGGCAGCAGCAGGTGATGAGAAGAAGCGCGATGATAAGGATCCAGATCCAATTATCGTTGAAAATACCGCAGAGACAGTTGTTATTCATAAAATATCCTCCTTGAAGTGATATGTGATTGGAATTGAGAACGCGGTTCTCATTATCATATTATGCCGAACGGGCGGCGGTGTGAATGAATATTGTCGAAATATAAACATTCTTACAATATAAAATTGTAAAAAAATCAAGAAAGGTATTGCGAAGTCGGTTAAAATATGGTAAAATATAAAATGAAAAAGAATGTAATTTTACCGAACGGAGATAAAATTAATGTCACAATCCGACAGAATGAAAAAAATAAGAAACTTTTCGATAATTGCTCACATCGACCACGGCAAATCGACTTTGGCAGACCGAATTCTTGAATCTACCCAAGCGGTCTCCAAGCGCGAGATGGAGGAGCAGGTGCTCGACAATATGGACCTCGAGAAGGAGAGGGGAATTACTATCAAGGCGAGAGCGGTCAAGCTTGATTACACCGCGCCCGACGGTGAGCAGTACGTCTTCAATCTTATCGACACTCCCGGTCACGTTGACTTCAATTACGAGGTCTCCCGCTCACTGAACGCCTGCGACGGAGCTCTGCTTATAGTTGACGCTACTCAGGGAATTGAGGCGCAGACCCTTGCCAATGCTTATCTTGCGGTGGATGCCGGACTTGAAATAATTCCCGTTGTCAACAAGATCGATCTGCCCTCTGCCGATATCGAAAAGGCAAGAGCGGATATTGAAGATCAGATAGGAATCCCCGCAGAGGATTGCCCTGCGGTATCTGCAAAGACCGGACTTAATATAGAGCAGGTCCTGGAGGCGGTAGTCCGCGACATTCCTGCCCCTAAGGGCGACGAGAACGCGCCCCTCAAGTGCTTGATATTCGACTCCTATTACGACAGCTATCTCGGCGTTGTGGTCAACGTCAGAGTCTTCGACGGCTCGCTCAAGGCAGGCGACACCATTCGTCTTATGAGCACCGGCAAGGAATTTGAGGTAGTCGAGGTCGGCACTATGGAGGCATTCGGGCTTCGCAAGACCGATTGTCTGCGCGCGGGCGAGGTTGGTTACATCACTGCCTCCATCAAGAGCGTTGGTGACACCCGTGTGGGCGATACGGTTACTCTTGCGGACAATCCTACGGCAGAGGCTCTGCCCGGCTTCAAGTCGGCTCAGCCTATGGTTTTTGCCGGAATTTATCCTGCAGACGGTGCGAAATACGGCGATCTTCGTGACGCGCTTGAAAAGCTTCAGCTTAACGATGCCGCGCTTACCTTTGAGCCCGAAACGTCTATTGCTCTGGGATTTGGCTTCCGTTGCGGATTTTTGGGACTTTTGCACATGGAGATCATAGAGGAGAGACTTGAAAGAGAATTCAATCTCGACCTTATTACCACCGCGCCCGGAGTTATCTATGAGGTCAAGGTACGAGGTGGCGAGACGGTTATGATAGATAACCCCTCCAACTTCCCGACGGCTGACGTTATAGAGGTGGCAAAGGAGCCCTTGGTCAAGGCAAGCATCATTACCCCCACCGAATTCGTTGGCGGACTTATGGATCTTTGCCAGGACCGTCGCGGCGTGTTCCACGATATGAAATATATTGACTCCACGAGAGTTGAGCTTCACTACGATCTTCCTCTCAACGAGATAATCTACGATTTCTTCGACGCGCTGAAGAGCCGCTCACGCGGTTATGCTTCTCTTGACTACGAGCTTAAGGGATATGAGCCCTCCAAGCTTGTCAAGCTTGATTTCCTACTTAACGGAGATCAGGTGGATGCGCTTTCCTTCATCGTTCACGAGGAGAAGGCTTACGCGAGAGCGAGACGAATTGCCGAGAGACTTAAGGAGAATATCCCGAGACAGCTCTTTGAGATACCGATCCAGGCAGCTATCGGCTCCAAGGTCATAGCGAGAGAGACGGTAAAGGCTATGAGAAAGGACGTCCTTGCTAAGTGCTACGGCGGTGATATTACCCGTAAAAAGAAGCTGCTTGAAAAGCAGAAGGAGGGTAAGAAAAAGATGCGCCAGCTGGGTAGCGTTCAGGTTTCTCCCGAGGCATTTATGGCGGTGCTCAAGCTCGGAGACGACGATTGATATGGGCAAAAACGTTAATAATAAACGAAACGTGGGTATATATATCCACGTTCCGTTTTGTCTTTCAAAATGTCATTATTGCGATTTCTGCTCGGTTCAGAGAGCCGATGAGGAGAAGAGAGAGCTTTACGTCAACCGCCTTTGCGAGGAAATAGAGCTTTTTTCGCAGAAGATAAGTGAGTCGGGTGAGACGCCGATAGCCGACACCGTTTATTTCGGCGGTGGAACACCGACACTGCTTTCGGCAGGACAATTCGGGCGCGTTTTGGATGCGATCGATCGCAATTTCGGTATTGCCGAGGGGGCGGAGATAACCGCCGAGACTAATCCGAAGACCGCTGACCGTGAAAAGCTTGCCGAGATGCGCAGGATCGGAATAAACCGACTCAGCATCGGAATGCAGAGCGTTCACGATAATGAGCTCCGCTCGCTTGGTCGAATCCATAATTTCGAGGATTTCAAGCTAAGCTTTGCCGAGGCGAGAGAGGCGGGATTTGACAATATTTCGGTTGATCTTATGTACGGGATCCCTCAGCAGACGAGAGAAAGCTTTCTTGAGTCGGTAAACACGCTGGCGGCTCTTGAGCCCGAGCATATCTCCTCATACTCATTGACGGTGGAGGAGGGAACCAACTTTTATCGCAGAAGAGATAAGCTTGTTTTCCCGGATGACGATACCGTCAGCGAAATGTACGGCGATATGACCGATGCGCTTTCAAAATTTGGATACCGTAAATACGAGATCAGCAATTTCTCGAAAGAGGGCAGAGAATCGAGGCATAATCTGAAATATTGGAAAACAAACGATTATCTGGGATTCGGCCCTGCGGCACATTCCTGCTTTTTAGGAAAAAGATTTGCTCATTCCCGAGATATTGACGCATATCTTGGCGGCGCGAGCATAATAATAGACGTAGAGGAGCTTTCGGCAAGCGAAAAAATGAACGAATACGTAATGCTTGGCATGAGACTTGCCGAGGGCGTTTCGTTTTCTGATTTTGCCGATCGGTTTGGATGCGACATGCCGTCTGTGTTCCCAAATTTTGAGAAATATGCGCCCGAGTTCGTCGAGATCGACACCGAGGGCTGCAGGTTTACCGAAAAGGGGCTTTTTGTGAGCAATTATATACTTTCGGACGCTTTGGAATTCGGCAAATGATCTCGCCGTGCTTTTTTATAAAAAGATATATAGAATTCTCGAAAAAATGTTGGAAATGCACAAAAAAGCTATTGACAAGATAAAATGTTTGTGCTATAATAAAAGTGTAAAAAGAAGAACCCAAATCGGAGTGCCTTCGTGCATTTGATTTACATAGATTTTGGAGTTTCTGAGAAAGAGAGGAAAAGTCCAATGAACGATAATAAGAAAATGGAACCACAGAACGAAGAGGAAAGCAACATCATCACCTTGACAGATGAGGATGGAAAGGAGATCGATTTCGAGATCGTAGGTGATGCAGAGATCGACGGTGTTGTTTATTTTGCGATGACACCTGCAGGCGCGCAGGAGAACAACGAGGGTATAATCGAATATACGTTGCTCAAGCTTATAGAGGACGAAGAAGGCGAAGAAGTGTTCGTCACTGTTGACGATGAAGATGAATTTGATAAGGTCGCTGATTTCTTTGACGATATGTTTGACAGCGAAGAGGATTATGACGCCTGATCAGCTTGTTGCTTTCGAAAAAACAACAAACTATTACAATTGAATAACAATTTAATAAGAATAATTACAATTTGAATATTAAAAAGGTAATTCACGCCAATGGAAATTTGAATTTTTACCCGAAAACGCAAGTAAGCACGTAAACAGTATTTAAAATTAAACGGTAAAAGCCAATGGAAACATAAAATTTTAATCGGATTTTTGTAAGTTAAGCAACAAATGCATTCTTGAATTTTTTTAGGTATACGCCAATGAAAAACTAAGTTTTGTGCGGACGTGAGAGGATTGTGAGGAGAATTTTGAAGTTTATAAACCCGATAATTTTAGGTATAAGCCAATGAGACATTAAGGTTTGAATTAAATAAAAGCTAAAGTTTATATTTTTTCATAAACACCCTTTCTAAAAATACCTATGGGCAGTAATGCCCATAGGTATTGATTTAAAATTGAAAATTATCCTGCTTAGCTCGTGATATCCGCTTGATTGAGACCTACAATTGATTAAAGGAGCTTGATCCTGCGACGGTTTGCAGACCTCCTCCTGCCTATTTCGGTTGACTTGTCCCGATAGGCTGAGAGACGCTGGGAGCAGTAAAGTCGCACTGAGAGCACCGCCCTGGAGAAACAGGGTTCCATTTCTTCGGGTACACGGCTCGGTGGGGATCTTATTCGCCCAATCTTCTTTATGAAGGTTGGGTGTTTTTTATTTTATATTCTGCCGTATACTTGACAATGCAGGTGTATGGTGATATAATTTTATTATTAGAATACGGTGGAGGTATTATGAGATCAAAGATAATTTTGACTGCTTTGTTGCTTATTCTTCTGGCTTTTGCAACGTCATGCAATATAAATCAAACTAATGAAGGCGATGTGTCGGAGGAAAGCCAGACCTCCGATATTACGGACAATAATTCATCCTTTGACGAATCGGAGTCTGTTACCGAGGAGCATTCCACGGAGGAGAGCGAGACCGAATGCCTGCATATTGCGGTGTATGAGGTAGCCGTAACTGTCGAGACCTGCAAGAATAAGGGGTATTATAAAACGGTATGCCGTGACTGCGGTGAGACGGTGAATTATTTTGAGACCGAGCCCGTCAGCCACACAGAAGGCGATTGGACAGTTGAGAAGGAGCCTACTCCCGAAGAAAAGGGTCTTGAGTATACCTCTTGCAGAGTCTGCGGTGAAAAAATGGAGAGAGAGATCTACGCGCTCGGATATTCGAAAGGATTGGTGTTTGCTTCAATCGGCGAGGACGAGTGCTCGGTCATCGCGCGCGGTGAATGCACCGATAGCTATATCAGAATTCCTCCGACGTCTCCCGACGGAAAGAAGGTTACGGCAATTGCCGCGAACGCTTTTGAAGAGGATGAAAAAATCAGCGCGCTCTATATTCCCGACACGGTAACGGTTATTGGCAACGATGCTTTTTCGCTTTCAACCGTCAGGGAAATTCGCTTTTCCGATAATATTACCTTGATTGCGGACAACGCTTTCTTCGGTTGCGACCTGCTGGAAGCTGTCGATCTTCCCGAAAAACTTGCGGAGATCGGCTCAAACGCTTTTAATTCTTGCGTTAAGCTTACGTCTCTGACTCTTCCGGAGGGACTTGTAAGCATTGGCGGCGGCGCTTTTTCTAATTGCAAGGGTGTTACCGAGCTTCACATTCCCGCAAGCGTATCTTATATCGGTGAGCCCATCCTTTCGCCGAAAACTATCAAAAATATAACAGTTGACGAGAAAAATGCTTATTATAAGGTGGTAAATAACTGTCTTATCTGCTCCGACGGTAGGCTTATAGTCGGTTACGGAGAGTGCTCTGTTCCCGCGGGAGTCACCACGATCTGCAAATACGCTTTTATGGGTAATTCTCAGCTTACTGCTGCGACTATTCCGTCAAGCGTTAAAGAAATAGGAGATTTTGCGTTCAGTATGACGGGAATCGCTGAGATAACGATCCCGTACGGAGTCAGATCTGTCGGTAACGGTGCTTTTGAGGAGTGTGAAGGGCTTTCTGCGGTCGTAATTCCGATCACCGTTGAAAAGATAGGATATTGGGCATTCGATCTGTGTCCGTCGCTTGCTACGGTCAAATATTACGGTTCGGAAGCGTCATGGGGCGAGATCGATATACACGCGGACAATGAGGGCTTGGATGCCGTGACCGTTGAGTTTATCGAAGAGGTCTCTCCCGACAGTGTATACGGGTACGGAAGAACCACGATATCCGGCAAGGCGGCAATGATTTATGATATGCTTGATTCTTCGATCATGTGTGACGAACCTGTATCAAAGCTGAGCTTCGATCTTGGGGACGAGCTGACTATTGATGACTTCAATCTTGCGAGACAGATATTTCTCAGCGACCATCCCGAGTGCTTCTGGTGGAGAGGAACGGTAAAATATTATTATAATTCTGCGGGATACGTTCTTGCAATCGAGCCTGTATATACTTATTCCGGCAATCAGCTTGTATCTATGAGATCAGAGCTTGAAAGCGTTGTGTCGGCAATCATTGACGCAATGCCCGAGGGCAGCGTATTCGATAAAGCGCTTTATCTTCACGACGAGGTGGCAAAGCGTGTTACATACACCTTTACTGATAATGACCAGACCCCGTACGGCGCGCTTGTGGAGGGCAGGGCGGTCTGTAACGGATATGCCACGGCATATCAGATGCTCTTGCAAAGGGCAGGCATACGTGCTTGGACGGTAAACGGTACTTCGAGAGGGGAGAATCACGCGTGGAACGTGGTATGGATCGCGGAGGACATCTGCGTATATACTGACGTGACGTGGGATGACCAATCGGTGATTATGCATTACTACTTCAATATGAGCCTTGACGAGATAGATGACGATCACAATACCAACATCGATTTCGCCCTACCCGAGTGCAGCCACACGGAATACGGATACGATGATCTGTGTGAGGACAGTATCGTTATTTATGATACGGACGGTGTGAGCAAATTGAACGGAAGGTTTGTAAATGCTCCCGATGGAGGCAAAATGATTCAGATCTTTTATATGGGTGAGAATTTTGATGCCTGGCTCTCCAAGTACGGTATGAAAATATTCGTTATGACCGGTGGAGATGAGATTTCTTATATGAACGTTGGTAATGAGTACGTTATTTTTGTTAAATAAGATACAAAAAGGAGAAGAACATGAAAGCTTTTAAGAGAGTTCTTTTAACTGTATTAGTTACCGTTATGGTGTTAAATATGACATCCTGCGGTATGCTTTTATATAGCGCGTTGCAATTTTTTGACGACGGTGCGGTCATGAGTTGTGATGAGGTTGTCGTTGATAAGGCTATGATGGGATTTTTCCTCAACGATCACATCATAAATTGGTATAATCAGTACGGATACTATGCTCAGCTCGGATTTTTGGGCGTTGATTTCAGCAAGGATCTCAAAACTCAGAGGTTTGGAGAATCCGATTTGGCGAAGAGTATGCTTGATCCGGATTTTGAGGGCTCGTGGTATGACTATTTCATGACCAACGTCAAGAGAGAGGTGGAGACCTACGTGGTCTATGCATCTGCCGCAAAGCAGGAAGGAATTTCGCTTACCGCCGATCAGGAAATAGAAATCGAGATCGTGATCGCCAATCTTAAAATGGTCCTTCAGGAGAAGGGGGCGGAGTTCGCTGATTGGTATGGCATAGGGGTAGATGAAGGAGCTGTTCGCCGTTGCTACGAGCTTATGTTTCTGGCGGCAAATTTTGCGGATCACTACTATGCAATTCTTGAAGAGGATATCGACGAGGATGAGATGATCAAATATCGCGAGAGAAACAAGGAAGCCTTTTACAGTGCGGACTGTCTGAAATATTCTCTGACTCTGTCGAGCTTTCAGATGACCGATAGCGATTTTACTCATTCCTGCGATAAGGCGCGTGTTGCGTTTGAAGCCATAGCATCGGCAAGGTCTCCCGAGGAGTTTGTGCAGCTTGTCAAAGAATATGAGGAATACCGCCGAAGCGGTGAGGACGCTCCCTTTGAGGGCGGATACGGGGATGAAGAGGTTTCGGAAATCGATGCTCCCGAAGAGATCGAAAAGCTTAAAGAAAACATAAGATATACTGAAAATGGCGAGATCGGTGAATTTCTCTTTGGGATTGGGTATGAGCCTGCTTCCTACGGTGACACAAAGGTGACTGTAGATTTCGAGAAGAAGACATCAAGCAAGGGAGATGAAAAAACCGATTACGTTAATTATACGTACAACGTATATTTCGTTTTGGAGCCTATGCACTATGACACGGAACTGACCCACGATTTTGCATATTTTATTTCCGACAATGAGCAAAGTGTTCTTGAGCTTAAGGCTGAGCTTGAGATGGCTGAAGGATATAAGGATCTCGGGCTTTTTGAAAGCATAGCTAAGCGCGTAAGCGGAACGACGGGCAATGATAATGAAATTATTGAAACAGTTGAAAAGGCGGCCGGCAATTACTTTTACGGTGATTATAAGATCCTCAATAAATGGATCGAGGACGATGACCGCAGGTACGGAGATATTTCAGACGTGATCGAGCTTGAAATACACTCACATGATTCGAAGGAAGAGGAGGCAAACACAAGGTACGCGTTGCTCTTCTTAGAGGGACATCGCGATGCAGGATGGCGTGTCACGGCGCGAGTGGGTATATTGGCGCAATGGTTTTCTGAATGGTACGATAGCGAGCTTGCAGAGAATCCCATAAAAGAGAGCAATGCTATATCAAAGATCGAAACCACAAAATGGTTTGCAAGATCCGGTGGCACGATGAACGGCGGAATTGTTAATTTCCCCTCGGGAAGTATCGGAGGAATTACCTCGGATAGCACGGTTACCGTAAAGCCGGTGCCCGAAGGCGGTATGGTTGTCGGACCGGTGCAGGGAGGTACCGTTACTGATCCCGAAACCTCTGTTGAGGATGAAAGTGGGGACGAGAGCAATACCGATAGCAATACTGAAAACAAATTTGAAAATAAAATTGAAATTAATACTTCTATTAAGGTACCTGTAATCGGGAATATAGGTGTATCTAACGGTGTCGGAGATTATGTTGTTGTCTTAAAGCCCGGTTTTGATGTGGATATTAATGTATCTTCTGTTAATATGCGAGAGGCTATTTATGTAAGCAACAGCGGATTCAGAATCTTTGCCCCCGCGATTCCAAATAATTGATTAAAAAAATCACAGAGCGTATGCTCTGTGATTTTTTTTATTAATTCTCGGCATAAAGCTTATAAAGCTCGCTGTAGATGCCGCCCTTGGCGATGAGCTCGTGATGAGTTCCCGATTCCTCGATGCCATTTTCGGTGAGGACGAGTATTCGGTCGGCATTCTTGATGGTTGTGAGACGGTGGGCGATGGTGAAGGTGGTTCGTCCCTTTGCAAGCTTTTCAAGCGAGTACTGAACCATCTTTTCGCTCTCGTTATCAAGTGCACTAGTCGCCTCGTCGAGAATAAGTATGGGAGGATTCTTGAGGAAAAGTCTCGCAATTGAGATTCTTTGCTTCTGTCCGCCCGAGAGCTTGACTCCGCGCTCGCCCACGTAGGTGTCGTAGCCGTCGGGCAGGGAGGAGATAAATTCGTGAGCGTCTGCCATCATGGCGGCTTTGATTATCTCTTCATCGGTAGCGTTTTCCTTACCGTATGCGATGTTGTCGCGGACACTTCCCGAGAAAAGGTAAACGTCCTGCTGAACGACACCGATATTGTTGCGCAGAGAATTCAAGGTAACCGACTTTATGCTGACTCCGTCGACTAAAACGTCTCCCGAGGTTACCTCGTAAAATCTCGGTATCAAAGAGCAAAGGGTGGTCTTTCCTCCGCCTGAAGGTCCGACCAAAGCCACGCTTTCTCCTGCCTTGACTTTAAGGTTGAGATGTGTGAGCACGTTGCGGTTTTCGCTTTCATAACGGAAGGAAACATCACGGAATTCGACCTCGCCGGATACCTTTTCGAGCTTGACGGCATCCTTTGCATCGACTATGTCGGGCTCGGTGTCCATTATTTCCTTGAATCTTTCGATGCCACTCATGCCCTGCTGGAACTGCTCGGCAAATTCAACGATGCGGCGAATCGACGTAAGAAGGGTGGTGACAAACATGAGGTAAGCCACGTAATCGGCGGGGGTAATGCGAGCAAATTCGGGGGCTCCCGGAAGCATGAACAATGCTCCGATCGCCACGACGACTATATACATAATTCCGTCGAAAAGTCGGGTCGATGAAGTGAATCCTCCCATTATGTGGTATCTTTCGGATTTGAGCTTGAAGAATTTCTTGTTGCTCTTCTCGAACTTGTCCTTTTCGAGCTCTTCACGGGCAAAGGATTTTACCACGCGGACACCGAGCAGGCTGTCCTCGATCTGGGAATTGAGCTCGCCGATATGCTTTCTTGATTCCGAGAAATTTTTCTTCATTTTGAATCTGAAGAACACGAGCGTAGCGATCATCAAAGGAATGACCGCGAATATTATCAGCGTCAGGGGCACGCTCATCGTGCAGAGGATTGCGAATGAGCAGACTATTTTTATTCCTGCGATGAAAAATTCCTCGGGACAGTGGTGCGCGAATTCGGTGACGTCGAAAAGGTCGGTGGTGATTCTCGACATAAGTGTTCCGACCTTGGTGTTGTCGTAGTAAGAGAATGAAAGCTTCTGGAGATGCGAGAAGAGATCGCGTCGCATATCTGTCTCGATCTTGGTTCCCATGATGTGTCCGACGGTGGTCATATAGTAGTTTGCGGCGGTGTCGATAACGCGGAGGATCACGTAAAGGAGAGCACACTTGAGTATTAAGTCGAGTGTCAGCTCTGCGATATTTTCGGTCGCTCTTCCCGTTATTTCGCGAACTATCATTGGCAATACCAGCTCACAAACGGTGGTAAGTCCCGCGCAGAGAAGGTCGCTGATCATTACCGGCATATGGCGGCGGTAATAGGGAAGAAAGGATCTCAAAAGTCCTTTTTTCTTTTTGTTTTCAGTTTGCATTTTTATCAAGGCTCCGTTTTCATCAATTAATGAAATTTTATCACAAAAAAGCTCGAAAGTCAAGTGAAATAAGGAATTTTTCGCGAAAAGTCGTAGCTGTGGATCACGTCACATATAATTTATAGTGATTTGAATGGGGAGGGATGAGGTGAAAACTTTTCGTGCTAAGGCTGCAAAATGTCTGCATATTGCAACGGTGTATATTATAGTCGCTTCGTTGCTTTTTCTACATAAAATACCAACTGTATCGGCGGAGGGAAAGCTCGGCGTGCGAGACGTGATCCGCGAGGGATTTTACGGCTTTTGTGAGTCGATAGATATCAGTGAATACAAGGTGTCTCCGGCAGACCTATCGTTTTTATTTTCTTCAATAATCAAGGACGACCCATATCTCTTTTTCGTGGATACGACTATGGCGTATTCCTTTGAGCCGGGCGGAAGGGTTCTGATTCTGCGACCAAGCTATAAAATGCGCGGGGAGGAGGTCTTTGAGGCTTGGGAATATTGCAGAGAGTGGGTGCGAATGCTTGCCCGAGAGGCGATAGAGTATGAGAGTGAGGTGCAGAGGGCGCTGTATCTTCACAACAGTATCTGCCAATTTACCGAATACGATAAAACGCTTGAATCGGATAATATATACAGCTTGATAGATAGTGGCAGAGGCACCTGCCAGGCATATACTCTGGCATATATTGCTACGCTCCGCGAATGTGGGATCGAGGCGCACTACGTGGCGAGCGATACGATCGAGCATATCTGGAACTACGTTATGATAGACGGCGAATGGTATCACGCAGACCTCACCTGGGATGATTCGGCTTCGCCCTATATGGGAGAGATAAGTCAGAGGCACTTTTTGCTCTCCGACAAGGTGGCAGAGGAAAGAGGACACAGGGATTGGTATTCATTTTTTGAAGTTGACTGCGAGTCCGAAAAATACGTGGATCTTGATTTCAGCGACAGCTTAAAGCCACCGCATATTATAGGGGACGTGGATCATAGCGGAGGTATCGATCTCGCGGATATTTTATATCTCAGAAGGCTGCTGTCGCTGAGGGATCAAGAGGGATTATGTATTATCTGCGCCGATTCGGATGAAAACGGCGCCGTTGACTTAGACGATGCGGGCTATTTGCGAAAAAAACTTTTGGGAGCCGATTGACATTTTTCGCAAAATCAGTTATACTTATTACAGAAGAAAAAGAAGAAAAGGATATATAAATAATAATGATAGATAATGTAAAAAAAGCCGCGCGAGCGGTCGAGATTTTGAAAGAGGTCTACCCCGATGCCGCCTGCGCTCTCGAATGGGGTGGGAAGGACGGCTGGAAGCTGCTTATTATGGGAAGACTTTCGGCTCAGTGCACCGACGCTCGCGTAAATATCGTCTGCCGCGAGCTTTTCAGAGAATTCCCAACCTTGGAGAGTATTGCCGATGCTCCGATCGAGGAGCTTGAGCGCATAGTTCGCCCCTGCGGACTCTACCGTATGAAGGCAAAAGAAATAAAGGCTGCGTGCCGCATGCTTATAGATGAATTCGACGGGACTGTGCCCGACAGCATGGATGAGCTTCTGCGTCTGCCGGGTGTGGGCAGAAAGATAGCCAACCTCTTGCTCGGCGATCTTTACAAAAAGCCCGCTGTTGTGGCAGATACTCACTGCATTCGCATTTGCGGCAGACTTGGATTCTACCCCGAGGAGCTGAAGGATCCCGTCAAGGTAGAGAAGATAATGTCGGAATATCTCGCACCCGAAGAGCAGAGCGATTTCTGTCATAGAATCGTGCAGTTCGGACGCGACGTGTGCATTGCGCGTTCGCCCAAGTGCGCGGATTGTCCGTTGGGGGAAATTTGCAGAAAGAATACTAACGATAAATAAAAAAGGAGATGAACCTATGCCACTGCAGATCATCAGACAGGATATAACAAAAATGCGTGTTGATGCTATTGTGAATACAACAAACGAAGATATGATCGGCTACAGTGGCGTAGACCTCGCAGTACACACCGTTGCCGGAGAGGAGCTTGACGTTGAATGCGCCAAGCTCGCTCCGCTGGGGTTGGGACAAGCAAAAATGTCGGGAGGGTACAACTTACCTTGCAAGTACGTGATCCACACTTCCGGACCCGTATGGCGCGGCGGATTTCAAGGGGAGAGCATTATTCTGCGCTCTTGCTATGTGGAGTCCTTGAAGCTTGCGGTCAAGCACAAGTGCCGATCTATTGCTTTTCCTTTGATTAGCGCAGGTGTTTACGGATACCCGAAAGATCAAGTCCTTAAATTTGCTATTCATACCATTGCTGAGTTTTTGCTTGAGCACGAGCTGACCGTTTATATCTGTGTTTTTGATAGGGAATCCTATTCATTTAGCCAAAAGCTTTTCAATGATATTAAGTCTTTTATCGATGATGATTACGTTGATGATCATGACGAGGACTTCTATCTTGAAGGCTATGATGAGCGCAAACTTGACTCGCGAGTAATGAAGAGCACAATCCTTTGCGATGAGGAGATGGAATTTTCTGCTCCTTCTTGTGCGGCAGTGCCGCATGGTTCCGCAAGAAATAAAACGCTTGACGAGTACATGCGCAATATGGATAAACCGTTTGCGTATAAGCTTTTTGATTTCATTGATGAACGCGGAATGACAGATGTTGAGTGCTATAAAAAGGCTAATATCGATAAAAAGACATTCTCAAAGATCAAGTGCAATCCTAAAACCTATAAGCCTTCAAAACAGACTGCAGTAGCTTTTGCAATTGCACTGAAGCTTGATCTTGATGAAACTCAAGATCTGCTTGCATCCGCTGGACTCACGCTTTCCCGTAGCTTTACTTTTGATAAAATCATCCTTTATTTTATTCAAAATGAAGTGTATGATATTTTCGAAATAAATGAAGCGCTGTTTGAGTTTGATCAGAGCTTGCTGGGAAGTGTTTAAAAGTCCCCCGACAAGCGACCTTTTTCAAAACTGAATAATGTATAATGTGGTTGTAAGGCAGAGATGCCGACAACCACATTTATTTTTGGAGGATTTAAAAATGGCAGAAAAGATTAAAAACGGAATTACAGAGTTAGTATTCATCATCGACAGAAGCGGCTCTATGTGGGGCTTTGAAAAGGACACCATCGGAGGATTTAATTCCACAATTGAAAAGCAGAAAAAGCAGGACGGCAAGGTCTACGTTTCAACCGTGCTTTTCGATAACGAGAGCAAGGTTCTTCACGACAGAGTTGACATTAATGAGATCAAGCCCATGACCGAGGAGGATTATGACGTTGACGGAGGAACTGCTCTTTATGATGCCATCGGCGGCGCTATCCATCACATAGGCAACGTACACAAGTACGCTCGCCCTGAAGACGTTCCCGAGCACACTATCTTCGTTATCACAACCGACGGTATGGAAAACGCAAGCTATCGCTATTCCGGCGACGAGATCAGGCGAAAGATCAAGCGACAGACAGAAAGATACGGATGGGAGTTTATCTTCCTTGCCGCCAATATCGATGCGGGAGAAACTGCGGAGAAGATTGGTATCCGCAGAGACCGCGCGGCAAATTACCGTCAGACCAATAAGGGCGTAGAGAAAAGCTACTACGCGATGAGCGAGGCGATTACCGCCGTGAGAGCTTGTTGCTCGGAAAAAATGGATCTGGAAGAATATCTTAAGGAGGATGATAAATGATCAAAGAAGAAATGCTCGGTAAAATAAATGCTGTTATGCTCGGTCACGCAGTCGGCGACGCTCTGGGTGTTCCGGTTGAATTCGAGGATCGCGAAAAACTGCAAAAGCACCCCGTAACCGATATGCAGGGCTTTGGAACCTATCCTGTGCCCGCAGGCTCATGGAGTGACGATACGAGTATGTCACTTTGCGCTCTTGAGGCAATGTGTCACGAGAATTGGAGTTGGGATATGATAATGAACAACTTCGCTTCTTGGCTTGAGAATGGTGATTTTACACCCATAGGCGAAACCTTTGACGTAGGTCGCACCTGCTTGAAGGCTATCGTCAAATATAAACGCGACAATCTGCCTGCAAAAGAATGTGGCTGCGACGGAGAATATTCAAACGGTAACGGCTCGTTGATGCGAATCCACCCATTTGTGCTTTACGGTCAATATGCGCTATTAAACGGAACAAACGACGGATATTGGTCGTGGCTGGCACTCATCAAGCAAGCATCCGCGCTGACTCACGCTCATGATCGCTCTGTGATGGGATGCTATATTTACAGCTTCGTTTTGTCTTTCCTTCTCAAAGAGCCGACACGCGAGAGCCTTAAAGCCGGATTGAAGTTTGCCGGCGAGGATCTTGACTATCTGCCGGAATTTGAACATTACGAGCGTATTTTCAAGCCCGATTTTGCCGATCTTCCTGAAAGTGAGATAAAAAGCTCGGGATATGTTGTCGATACCCTTGAGGCGGCGCTTTGGTGCTTGCTCACAACCGACAGCTACAAAGATTGCGTCCTGAAGGCGGTCAATCTTGGCGGTGACACCGACACCGTCGCAGCCATAGCGGGAGGCCTTGCCGGCGCGCTTTACGGTTACGATAGCATACCCGTGGAGTGGAGAAATACCCTTATCAAGAGAGAGTATATTGAAGAAATGTGCGAGAAAGCTGCATCCGCTTGGTACATAGTAAAAGAAAAAGCCAAGGATTGAACTGATTTTGAAAATCTGTAAATCTACGAAATTTATGCCATAATAACATCATTGGGGCGGAAAGCATGTGTGCCATTATCTTGATAGCTCGCTGCTCGAGACAGTGTCGCCATTTCGACAAAGAATTTTCCCGAAATGATTGTATTTATCAGGAGACGGTAGATCCGTCTCCTTTTACTATATATATCCGCCCTGAATCATCGCAGGTCATACAGAGTACGTCGCTGAGATCAAGCTTGCGTGTGGATAATTCATTTCTAAGCCAGCTTTCATCCTTTGATACCGTTGAAAGCCCGTGGGTGTTTATTCTGCCGTCAGAAATCACAATATGCATTATTCCTTTGTTGTCACAAGGGAGCTTCAAATCACTCATATCGGGCTGGCGGTTTTGAGATTTAGGAATGATGCTCATTTTACCGTTTTCCTCGAGTATGGCATAATCTACCTCAGAGAGATCGTAGATGCCGTTCTGCCGTATCTGACTTACAAGATCCTCGATGGATATGCGAGCCTTTGTTAAAGCGATTTTATCCAATTTTCCGTGGACGATCAGCATGGAAGGCTTGGAAGAGAGGAGCTTTTTCACAAAGGCGCTTCGAAGTATCAGTGTAGAGGTCAGTATTTCAAGAGCGGCAAGAGTGGCTATGGGAATCAGCGCGCTGAATATCGATTTTTCGGGGTTGGTTATCGGAAGAGAGGCGATGTCGGACAAAAGAATAGTTATTACCAGCTCGCCGACGTCAAGCTCGCCCAGCTGCCTCTTGCCCATCACGCGCATTACAACGGTCAGAAATATATAAATAAGTACAGTTCTTATGAAAGAAGTCCACATTTTCTTGCCCCTGTTCGTTTTAAGTGATTTTGTCCTTTTTTGAGTCGATTTATTCGATTTTTGCCAGAACACGGTCTGATTTCACCAAAGTTAAGCAATCTAAACGGCGAAATGCACAAAAAGAGGGAGGTAAAATTGTTGAAATTAAAAGAATGCACAAAGTGAAAGAAATTTAAAAAAAGCTATTGACAAAAGGGGGAGAAAGTGGTAGAATAGTGAAGCTGTCGCAAAGAGCGGCAACGGAAAGACAAAAAGATCACGGTTGAATGGTTGAAAAAATTTTTAAAAAAATTTCGAAAAACCTATTGACAAAGTCGAATGACTGTGATATAATAGTCAAGCGCTCGCAACGAGCGCGAAAAATTGAACCTTGACAATTGAACA
>JBGVHJ010000041.1:0-8315 GCA_045122255.1 Eubacteriales bacterium
TGATTACTGCAAATGGGCTATAAGAGAAACGACATCGGGTAATTATATTTTCGTGTGTAAGGGCACCGACGAGGACGAATACGTTTTATCTGCGATATCTTGCTTTAGCGGTGACGGTTCAGTCCTTATTGGAAAGGCATACACGGATAATGGCGATTATAACGATGAGTGGAATTTGGGTATATATGTAAAATTTGAAGATATAACCTTGGATATTGGAGATACTGCAACCGCAAGCATTCAAGCTGATTGTCCTGCAGGATACGTTAACGTTACCGATTACAGCTATGGTATAACCTCGGGATACGATGTAATATCTATTAACAATACTACCGGAATTATTACTGCGTTAAATTCCGGCACCGCAACCATTGTTGCTATGAACGTTCAATATTCCATATATTATAGCTTTAAAGTCCACGTTAACAAAAATGCCATCATTATCGTGCCGGGAATGTTCGGAAGCGAATTGTTTGTTGGAGAAGACAATCCTTATTTTGAAAAAGGCGCTCCAATATTTGATACAATTATGTATCATAATATTGAAAAAATAATTGGTGCCGAAAATATTGAAGAATTGTGGAGAGAAGGTTCTTCTTTTTTGTCCGATAACGTTTCAGATTTAAATGATTTAATTGACTGCTTTTCATACTCCGATCATCTATATGAATCTTTAAGCTGCAATGAATACGGCACTTCAAAATATGATGTCTATGTAAAAAAATACAAACCGCCGGTAGAGTCTGAAAACAGTGATAGCGGTTGTGTTTATGGATGTGAAAATGACTGCGAATGTGAAAATGTATATACACCTTATTGCGGAATTAATGATGTATACAAAGTGCTCTACGATGAGTTGGCGGGTGATTCAAGAATAACGAGTAAATACTCGGTAGAATTTTTCTCCTACGATTGGAGGCTCTCAAATGGATATTCGGCCCAAAAGCTGGATAAATTTATTGATGAATCCGGATATGATAAAGTTATACTTGTAGCACATAGCATGGGTGGATTGGTAGCGTCGGGATATTTAGCATTAGGAGAAGAACAACGAAATAAAACAATAGACGTTTATGCGTTGGCATCGCCTTTATTAGGAATGCCGGAAACAATAAATATATGGGCTAATTGCGATTTGCCCTTTCCTCAAATAGATTCATGGACATCCCCAGCGGCAAATGTAGTAATCTCCGTTTTGGCTTGGGAAAATAACGCAATACCACAGTTGATAAGCAATTATCCCAGTGTATATGAGTTATTGCCCACAGAAAAGTATCTTGATGCTACACCGGAGTTTTACTATTTGGCAAAAAAAGTTATATACAAAGATAGTATTATTCCTCCTCAAATTATTTTCTACACTACTTATGCCGACTCTCAAGCGATTTTAATGGAGCATCTTCCATGTTTCGATGATGATTTGATGGATGCCGCCGAAATATTTCATAATAGTTGCTATAATGACGAGGGCACACACGTTTCTCAATTAGTAGACACTTATTATATATACGCTATACCGAGCGGCACTGAAAAAACCACATTAACGCAACTAACTTTACGTGATGAATATTATAGTTTGTCTGTCATGCATTCTTATAGCTTCGAAAAAGGAACCCCGGGTATGAACGGTGACACGTTAGTTCCATATTGGAGTTCAATATTAGGATTGCCAATAGATAGTCCAAGTGTTAAAAAAATAACCGGAGTTCATATGTCGCCTATAACGTCATCAACATCTATTGAATATATAGTAACAAACATTTTATCAAATTAAGGAGGCTGAAATGAAGGAATTACTAAAATTGCCATTTTGGATTTTGTCGGTTCTTATAGTCTTATTAATGGAAGTTTCGGGATGTACTACAAGTAGTGAAAACCGATTTGAATATCCCGAGGACTTCACAGCCGAATACTGCTACAATAATTACTCTCCAATGAGTACGCATTACACGTATTCTCACACTTATGATAATCATGCAAGCAGATACATTCCGGGTCCTGGAGATGGTGGACATCACTTAACTTTTTACGCTATTCCCGGGGTAGATATAGACCAATTTTTGGCTTGCGAGGATAAGGTTGGATTGGGCGGCAAGTTGGGATCATACGAGGCGGTATTATATAAGGCAAATGATTATAATATTGACCCGCTTAATGATTGGGAAATAGATAGCATAGAAATTTGTCTACAAAAAAGCGGAGCACAATCTTCAATCTCCCCTGAAAATATTACAACGTATGGAGACTATTTATATATTTCAAGTATTAATGATTCATCCGATCCAATACTGGCATCGAAAATAGTTGAATGTATAAACGATGTAGAAAAATACATCGAGTCCTATGATGAGAATTGGAAGCGTCTGGGTTCTTCAATCATTTCACACGAAAATGAAAATCATTTTTATTATTATTGCATAAGAATTCATTTCAAAGAAACGGATATGATTTTTTGGCATTCACAAATCATAGCTTATGATGGGCACTATTATTTAGAAACCGATTATGGTTTGCATTATATACCTTTGACTGAAGAAATTGAAGAATTTATTTCTTCAAATATGCAATCCGCCACACTTAAACCTCTGGAGCCTGTGCCACAAGATAAAAATTAAGTCTATAACCCGCTTATCGCAATATCCCTCTGCTCTTTCGCAGTATTGCCCGCTGATGCGGATTAAGACGGATTTTAAATGTGTTTAAAATTGACGAAAGGTGATCATTATGAAAAAACTAATTTTATTAATTTCTGCCATTCTCGCTACATCATTACTTTTGATCGGATGTGATAATAATCATATTGATGATGACGAAAACACCGAAAGCGTTAGCGAAAATCGTGAAACCCTTGCACCGGATGTTGAAGCAAGTGCAGCAAACGTTGATAAGCTTTACATTGGAATCACTTTAGAGGAAACCATCAGCATTATGGGCTTCAGAGATCGCAGTGTTTCATCAAGACTCCACCCTTTTGTACTTGAATGGGATCTTGACGACGGAAGCGTTTTGTGTATGACGTTTGTTATAGAAGACTACGAAAACGTTTCCGCCGGTTGGTACAATCCCGACTCGGGGTTATATGAAAATGGAACTCAAGAAATTTCCAAAATGCCCGAAGAAATATTAGCAGATATTCGTGAGAAAACTCTCGCATCCAAATGCACATACGCATATATCAAAAACGGTGACAATATATCTCTGATCGAATAACAACGCTAATGCCAGCCGCCCCCCTGCCTCCGGGCAGGGGGCTTTTTAATTTGTAATTTTTCTTAAAAATAATTGATTTCATTGAAAAATTCACACAAATTTCACTTGACTTTTTTTGCTTTCGTGATATAATTAAATAGTTAACCGTTAACGCGTTAACTGTTTTATCCCGAGCGAAAGGAGACAAGATAAATTGACTAAAGAAAAAGAACATATCATAAACGATTCCGATGCTCATTCGGCGGCGATCCAGCGTGCGATACGCGCCTTTATTTCCGCCGACATTCTTCACCGCAAGGTCATCGAGCAATGGGCAGCTGACGCAGGCATGCACCGCTCGGAGCACCGCATGCTTATGTATCTGACAAAGTGCCAGACGACCCCGACTCAAAAGGACATTGCCAAGCATTTTGACATCAGCCCCGCCGCCGTTGCGGTCACGTTGAAAAAGCTTGAGGGCGACGGATATATCGAGCGAGGAAAATGCGGCGAGCGCACCGACTCGAGATACAACGAGATCAAGATAACCGAGCGCGGCATAGATGCCGTATGCCAGAGCAAAAAGTATTTTCAGCACGTAGACTCAGAGGCATTCAAAAGCTTCTCGGACGAAGAGCTGGAGCTCTTCATCTCTCTTCTTGAAAGAATGCATGAAAATCTGAAAAGCATTCCCCCTCTTCCCGACGGGAAGCAATAAACCACGCACAACTCACGAAAGGATACAAAACCGATGAAAAGATGGTTTAAATACGTGAAGCCCTATCTTCACTTCTTTATTTTAGGACCGCTTTGCATGATAATCGAGGTCGTCGGAGAGATGCTTATGCCTCTTTTCCTTGCCGACGTTATCAACGGAGCGATCGAAGGCACGCTGACCACCGCCGACAGCCTTATAGTTATGGCAAAAATGATCGGCACCGCGCTGATCATGATGATAGGCGGTGTTGGCGGCTCATATTTCGGAGCGAAGGCGTCTGTCAATTTTGCCGCAGACCTTCGAAACGACCTTTTCAAAAAGGTTCAGCTCTTCAGCTTTGCCAACATTGACAAATTCTCCTCCGGCTCGCTGGTAACCAGACTTACCAACGACGTATCTCAGATGCAGATGTTCGTCAATATGATGCTCCGTATGATGCTCCGCTCTCCCGGTATGCTCATAGGCGGCGTTATTATGGCGATCCGTCTCAGCCCCAACCTTTCTATCGTTATGGCGGTCACCATTCCCCTTCTGCTGGCGGCTATGGCTCTCATTATTTTCCGCGGAATGCCCCGCTTTGCTAAGATGCAGACCAAGATCGACGCGCTCAACTCTACCGTTCAGGAGAACATTACCAACGTCCGCGTTGTAAAGTCCTTCACAAGAGAGGAGCACGAGACCGACAAATTCAAGACCGCTAACAAAAACCTCAAGGATGCGGGTATGTCGGCTATGAAGAACATGATCTTCATGCAGCCTGTACAGTCCTTCTTTATGTACATCACCACAGGCCTTGTTATCTGGTTCGGCGCGCAGCTCGTTATAAACAACTACGATGCAGGAATCATAGACGGCTTTGACGTAGGCGCTCTTGCCGCCTTTATCAACTACGTTTCTCAGATACTCTTCTCTCTGATGATGGTAACCTTTTTGCTTATGTTCTCGTCGAGAGCTCTGGCATCTGCCAAGCGTATCGCCGAGGTGCTTGACGAAAAGCTTGACATCACCGACGCGGAGAACGCCGATGCTGACGCTACCGTTCAGCGCGGTGAGATCGAATTCAAAAACGTCACCTACCGCTACTACAAGAACAGTCAGGAGCCGGTTCTTGAAAAGATCAATTTGAAGATCGAATCGGGCAGCACGGTGGGTATTATCGGCTCTACAGGATGCGGAAAGACCACCCTCGTCTCTCTCATTCCCCGTCTTTACGACACCGACGACGGCGAGGTTCTCGTTGACGGCAGAAACGTCAAGGATTACACCCTTTACAACCTCCGCGAGGGCGTTGGTATGGTGCTTCAGAAGAACGTGCTTTTCTCGGGAACTATCGAGGAAAACCTTCGCTGGGGCGATGAAAACGCCACCGACGAGCAGATGTTTGCCGCCGCCGAGAGCGCTCAGGCAGACAAGTTCGTAAAGAACTTTACTATGGGATATCAGACCGAGCTGGGTCAGGGCGGCGTTAACGTCTCCGGCGGACAGAAGCAGAGACTTTGTATCGCCCGCGCGCTCTTGAAGAACCCCAAGATCATCATTCTTGACGACTCCACCAGCGCGGTCGACACCGCTACCGAGGCACAGATCCGTCGCGCCTTCCGTGAGGAGCTTGCGGCATCCACCAAGATCATAATCGCACAGAGAATTTCCTCGGTTAAGGATGCCGACATGATCGTGGTTATGGACGACGGCAGGATCACAGGTATAGGAACTCACGATTCTCTTATGGAAAGCAACGTAGAATATCAGGAGATATACAATTCCCAGATCTCCGGAAAGGACGGTAACTGATAATGGCAAGAAGCTTAAGTGAACTTCAAAAGCAATATCACAGCTCGTCCAAGCCCGGAATGGGCGGTCCCCATGGAGGAGGACCTCGAGGAAGGGGTCCCGGCGGACCCGGAGGCAAGCCCAAGAACCTCAAGAGAACCGTAGGCAGATTGCTCGCCTACGTCGGCAAATATAAGGCGTTGCTCTTTATCGTGCTGATCGTTATGATGATCAACACCGTAACCTCTCTTGTAGGCGGTTATATGACCAGACCCATCATCAACCGTCTTTCGGAATACGTCACAGGCGTGGTCGAGAACGACGAACAGAATAATAACCCCCTTATCGGTCAGGATATTACCGTCAAGAACGATGACGGCTCCATCGGCTTCGATTCCGCGGTTCGCGGTGATATCTCCGACAAGACCGACGTCGACGTTTACAAGGTCGAGCTTGAAAAGGACGGATTTATTTCCCTGAAATTCTCCCACCACAACAAGATCGGCGACGGCAAGAACGCTTGGAACATTAACGTATACAAGACGGGCGCGCTTCCCGAAAAGGTTTGGGTTGCCGAGGTTTCCAACGTTGCAGGCGCTATCGAGGAGAATATTTCCGTTAAGGCGGGCAGCTATCTCATCACCGTTACGTGTGGCGACGCTCACGCAACCAACCACTACCATTTGAACGTAAAATACGGAGAAAAGAAGCTTGAGCCCTTCGACACAAGCCTTGACTCGGGCATCTACAAGCTGGTGGACGGACTTGTCGAGTTCTCCTCCACCGCATTCGGCGGCGCGATAAGTGCCGTCGTTGGAACGGTTTACGAGCAGAACACCGTGGCTTTCGAGGTAATGTTCTACATTATGTCTATAATCATTATTCTCGTTTCGATCTATGCATTCGGTATACTTACCAACTATCTGCAAGCGAGAGTTATGATGACGGTTTCCCAGAACTCTCTCGAAAAGATAAGAAACGATCTTTTCAAAAAGCTTCAGAGACTTCCCGTCCGCTATTTCGACACTCACCCCACGGGCGAGGTAATGTCGAGATTCACCAACGACGTTGACAACATCGACGTTATGCTGAACAACTCGCTGACCGGTATCGTTTCGGGTATCATCTCCCTTGTGGGCACGCTGGTATTTATGATCACCACCAACCCCTGGCTGACGCTTATCACCGTTGTCTTCGTTCCCTTCTTCGCTATAGGAGGTGCAAAGATCGCCGGGGCTTCGAGAAAGTACTATTCGGGTCAGCAGGCGGCTCTCGGTGCGGCAAACGGCTACATTGAGGAGACCGTTACCGGACAGAAGGTCGTCAAGGTATTCAACCACGAAAAGGTATGCTGCGAGGAATTTGAAACTCTTAACGAGGATCTGCGCGACAAGCAGATGAAGGCGCAATTCTACGGCGGCATTATGGGTCCCATTATGCACAACACCAGTATGATCAGCTATTCTGTGACCATCGGTGTGGGCGGCATACTCATGGTAATGGGCAAGCTTGACCCCGGTGCACTTCAGCTCTTTGCACAGTACTCAAAGCAGTTCAGTATGCCTATCAACAACATTTCTCAGCAGACCACCTCTATCTTCTCGGCTTTGGCGGGAGCGGAGCGAGTATTCGCGGTAATGGACGAGATCCCCGAGCCCGAAGATGCCGAAAATGCTCTCGATATGCCCGGAATGCGCGGCGACGTTGTGTTTGAGAACGTAACCTTCGGCTACAATCCCGACAAGGTCATTCTCAAGAATATTTCGCTGTACGCTCACCCCGGTCAGAAGATCGCCTTCGTCGGCTCGACGGGTGCGGGCAAGACCACCGTCACAAACCTTCTCAGCCGCTTCTACGACATAGATTCGGGTAAGATAACCATTGACGGAGTCGACATTCACGATATCAAGCGCGAGGAGCTCAGAAGCAACATCGCAATGGTGCTTCAGGACACCCACCTCTTTACGGGAACGGTTATGGAGAATATCCGCTACGGTCGCCTTGACGCCACCGACGACGAGGTCATTGCGGCGGCAAAGACAGCTTCGGCACACAGCTTTATTATGAGACTTGAAAACGGCTACGACACTATGCTTGAGGGTGACGGCGCTAACCTCTCTCAGGGTCAGAGACAGCTTCTCAATATTGCAAGAGCGGCGCTCTCCAAGGCTCCCATCCTCGTTCTCGACGAGGCGACCAGCTCGGTCGACACAAGAACCGAGCGCCACATCGAGCACGGTATGGACAGACTGATGGCGACAAGAACTACCTTCGTCATCGCTCACCGACTTTCTACCGTCCGTAACTCTAACGCCATTATGGTGCTTGAGCAGGGCGAAATAATCGAGCGCGGTACTCACGAGCAGCTCCTCGAAATGAAGGGACGCTACTACGAGCTCTACACCGGCAAGAGAGAGCTTGATTGAAAATCGAATTAACACATAAAAAGGAGAAAGCCAATTGGCTTTCTCCTTTTTAATTCAAATTTTGATTTATCGGTTAGCCTTCTCCAGCGGAGAAGGGGGACCGCAACGCGGTGGATGAGGAGATCATTGACAGATTCATAATATGTCTTTTAACCGACTCCACCCAAAACAATCCCTTTTAGAATAACGCTATTGGTGAAAATCTTTTAAGA
>JBGVHJ010000042.1:0-34449 GCA_045122255.1 Eubacteriales bacterium
GCTAAATATAACGGCGTGATCTATATGACCCAGGCGGGCGAGCTTACCGTAAACGGTCTTACCGCAAGCGGAAACACGGCAACCCAGGGCGGCGTGTTCTACGTCAGCGGAGGAATCGTTACGCTCAATAACGTAAATGCAAGCGGAAACAGCGCAAAGGCAAACGGCGGCGTGATATTCGTGACTTCTGCAGATATGACCGTGAACGGCTCAAGCTTCAGCAAAAATACCGCAACCGACGGCGGCGTGATCTTCGCATCCAAGGATGCAGAGCTTACCGTAAACGGCTCAAGCTTTACGGAAAACAGCGCAAGTAAAGGCGGTGCTTTATACGTCGAGGGCGCTACCGTCGAAATAGGTAGCGACGAAGAGGGCAATAAGACCCTGTTCGACGGCAATACAACTACCTCAAACGGCGGTGCGATCTACGTGGGCGAGTATTCATATACTCCCGAGCCTACCGATGAGGTGCCCGAGCCCGAGACCGAGATCGTCAAATCTACGGTTACGGTTGACGGCGCAGAGCTTGTAAATAATACCGCGGCGAACGGCGGCGCGATCTATGCTGAAAAGGGTGCGACTGTAAACGTATCCAATGCAAGCTTCAAAGAAAACGTCGCAAAGACCAACGGCGGTGCGATCTACGTTGGAGGAAGCTCGAACTTAAACGTAAATAACGCGACCTTTGAGGGCAACAGCGCAGGCAATTACGGCGGCGCGATCAACGTGTCTGCCTCCGTAGTTACCGTTATCGGAGAGAATACGCTCTTCAAGAATAACAGTGCGGTCAAGCACGGCGGCGCGATCTACGCAAGCTATTCGGGAAGCGTTTATTCATTTATCGAAATGACTGGCGGTCGTTTCGAGGGCAATACCGCAATGGCGGGCGGTGCCGTAAGTGTCCGTTCCAACTGTCAGGCGACCTTTAACGGAACCGTATTCTCGGGCAACAGTGTATCGGGAGATGACGGAACAGCCGACGGAAACGGAGAAGGCGGAGGAGCTATCTATGAGGGCTACGGAAAGCTTATTCTCGTTGACGTTGAAATGATAGGAAATACTGCATCTGTTTACGGTGGCGCTATCAGTGCCGTTGGCGGAACCGTTACCGCGACGGGCGGTGAGTTCAAGAATAATACCGCGGCGCGCGGCGGTGCGATCAATCTCGTAGAGAATTGCAATGCAAGCTTTACAGACACTAAGTTCACCGCAAACTCGGCAACCGGAACTGCGAATACCGAGGGCGGCGGAGCTATCAATGCCGAGAAGGGAAGTCTTATTCTCTCCGGAGTGACTATGGACGGAAACACCTCGGCATACTACGGCGGCGCTATCAATGCCCGCAAGGGAACCGTTGAGATCAAGGACAGTGTTATAACCAATTCGAAGGGCAGCACCGGCGCGGCACTCTACTTCCGCGAGGCAGGCACAAAGGTGACCGTAACCAATTCTACCGTTTCCTATAACAATGCAGTATACAACGGTGCGATCTATATGACTCAGGCAGGCGAGCTCACGGTAAACGGACTTGTAGCCGAGGGCAACGAAGCAAATCAGGGTAGCGTGTTCTACGTCAGCGGAGGAACGATTACTCTCAATAACGTAAATGCAAGCGGAAACAGTGCAAAGACTAACGGCGGCGTGTTCTATATCGGTGGTGCGGTCGTAACTGTAAGCGACTCAACCTTTGATAAAAACAGTGCAAAGAACGGTGGCGTAGCTTACGTTGCATCGGGACACACTACTGTAACGAATACCGAAATAACGAATAATACCGCTACCGAAAACGGTGGCGCGGTATACGCTAAGGGCGGAGAGCTTACTCTTGGCGAGGGAACGGTTGCAAGCGGAAATACTGCTACTGAAAACGGCGGCGCGATATTCGCGGAGGAAAATGCGACCGTAACAGTTAATCGCGCATCCCTTACAAATAATGAGGCGGCGAAGGGCGGAGCGATCTTTGCTACCAAGAATTCTTTTGTGACTATAGAGGGTGCAAGCTTCACGGGCAATAGCGCAAGCTTTGGCGGAGCGATATTTGCCGAGGGTGCGATTCTCAACGTGAATAGCGATGCAGAGGGCAACAAGACTCTGTTTAAGAATAACAGTGCAATAAGCTACGGCGGAGCTATCTATATTAACGATTATACGTTTACCCCCACAGTTGCCGAAGGAGAGCCCACTCCCGAAACGGAGGTCGTTGATTCTGTTGTTGTAATAAACGGCGCAAGATTCGAAGGAAACACTGCTTTGAGAGCGGGTGCCGTTTATATAGCGAAGACCGAAGGATATGTAATAAGTAACGCAGACTTTGCTTCCAACAGCGCGACGGATGCAAACTACGGTGGCGGCGCGATCTATTCCACCGAGTCGAAGGGAATACTTGATGCGGTGACCTTCACGGGTAACACCTCCCACAAGGGCGGCGCGGTAGCACTCCACTCTGACTCTGAAATGACCGTTGCGTCTTTGACGGCAACCGGCAACACGGCAACTCTTAATTCCGAAGGAAATCTCGGTGCTGGTGGCGTGTTCTACGTGAACAATGCTACGCTCAACCTTGTAGCAGGCGAAGGCAAAACTATCTGCTTCGGTGGAGAGGCGGATGAAGCTGCGAATACGGCAAATAACGGTGGTGCGATCTATGCCGAAAACGGCGCGGTGCTCAACGTAAATAATGCTGTCTTTGAGGGCAATGCCGCAAGCAATCACGGCGGAGCGATCTACGCTATGGCGGCTACCGTTACAGTTTTGGGTGAGAAAACTCTCTTCAAAAATAACAGTGCGGTCAAGCACGGCGGCGCGATCTACGCAAGCTATTCGGGAAAGGTTTATTCGTTTATCGAAATGACATCCGGTCGCTTCGAGGGCAATACCGCAATGGCGGGTGGCGCGGTAAGCATCCGTACCGGATGTCAGGCTACCTTTACCGGCACCGTATTCTCGGGCAACAGTGTCACGGGAGATGACGGAACAGCCGACGGAAACGGAGAGGGCGGCGGAGCTATCTATGAGGGCTACGGAAAGCTGATTCTCGTTGACGTTGAAATGATAGGAAATACTGCATCTGTTTACGGTGGCGCTATCAGTGCCGTTGGCGGAACCGTTACCGTAACAGGTGGTGAGTTCAAGAACAATACTGCGGTCAGAGGCGGCGCGATCAATCTCGTAGATAATTGCAATGCAAGCTTTACAAATACCAAGTTCACTGCAAATTCCGCAACCGGTAAGGCAAATAACGAGGGTGGCGGAGCTATCAACGCCGAGAAGGGAAGTCTTATTCTTTCCGGAGTAATCATGGACGGAAACACCTCGGCATACTACGGCGGCGCTATCAATGCTCGCAAGGGTACTGTTGAGATAACCGATACCGTTATCACGAATTCTCAGGGAAGCACCGGTGCGGCTCTCTACTTCCGCGAAAACGAAACTAAAGTTATTATAACAAATTCCACGGTTTCCAATAATACCGCAAAGCTTTACGGTGTTATCTATATGACTCAGGCAGGCACTCTCACCGTAGACGGTCTTACCGCAAGCGGAAACACGGCAGATAAGGGTGGCGTATTCTACGTCAGCGGAGGCATTATTACAATTACCGGACTGAATTCCCAGAACAATACCGCTAAGAATGGCGGCAACGTGCTTAATGCAAGCGGTTCTGCTGACGTGACGGTAAACTACACATCCGAAGACGAGTTGACTGTCTGGAATGCAACCGGTGCCGTTAACGGCATAGTAACCTTTACTAAAAAATCCGCTAACTGATAGGAGGAGAATGATTTATGAAACAATTCAGATTTTGCATACTTTGCATATTGATAATCGCAACGCTCCTCGGCGGATGCTCTTCGGGCGCAACGGGGCTTGCTGAAGCCCCCGCGCTCGGCGACGAGCTCTTTGACGAGATCAAAAATCCAACCGATCTTTCAAATAACGAGGGCGGTAATATGACCTTCCCCAGCGAGACCGATCCCTTTGTTTCCGATTTTCTGATCGGAGACACCGATCAGAGCGCTCCCTTCTTTGACGTTATACTTCCCGCTATCAAGGCGAACATCAAGGAAAACAACAAGCACTCCATCAGCCCCTACTACGATGAGTTCCCCTTGGCGAACAATCCCGAGAATTTCCAGGGACTTGGATCGACGACCTATGCAAACATTAACGGAAAGACCGTTACCGCAGAGGCTTTTTACCGACTCAAGGACGAGTCTCTTCACGATCCCAATGCCGGAATGGGCTTGCTGATATACCAGTGTATCCAGTATAAGCTGAAGCATCCCGAGGAGGACGTAAAGATAACCTTCTCTTCTTACCGTACCTCGGTCACCGCATCGGTGTGCGTGCTCCCCGAGAGTAAGTATTACGGCTATATGCGCTCGCTTTACGGCACCAATTACGATGAGCACGGCTTTGTGCGCATTTCCTACATGCTGGTAGAGGCGGCAAGAATGGGAATTGAGGTAACTATGGTCAACCAGCTTCCTTCCTACGCCGTTAAGCAATACAATCCCAAGACACAGAAGCTGAAGTACAGAAATCACATCAATTTCAAATCGTATTTTTCAAGAGCGGCTAACACCGAGTGCTACGATGCTTATGCAGAGGGCAAGCAGGTCTCGGATTTTCTCAATAGCGTAAACGTTGAGTGGACTGTTGAAGACCAGACCTCCAATATGCAGCACGTTAAGAGTGCCAGCGTTTCGCATTATCTTGCAACCGACGGCACCGAGCACAGATCAGCGGTATTCTTCAGCAGCGCAAACCTTGATGAGAACAACTATATCGGAGCAAACGGAAATAATAATTCTCAATCCGGAGTGATAGTGTCAGATCATGATGAGCTCTACCGTGTGACCTATAATTATACTCAGCTGATGGGTGCTTATCAGAAAAAAGAGCAGCTTCAGGAGTTCCGCAAGCTGGTTGCAGACCGTAACGATCTTCAGACCGAGCTGATCATGAGCGGAAGAGCCGACGAGATCCCTGCGGACGAGCAGATAATCTATCTTGGAACCGAGAACGATCCTATTTTCGAGCTTTACTTCACTCCTTTAGGTGGAAACATCGATACATGGGATACCGTTCACAATCCCATAAGCAAATATACCGAAAAGCTGCCTCATTCCGAGGGATATATTGAATTTTTCTGGAATGAATACGGCTACGGCAAGTGCTATCTCGGCTATACTATGTCGCAGATGCTGGAAAAGGCATTTTGCGAAAATCCCGATCCCAACAATAAGTTTGCGATCAGAGTAACCGATTTCCCATGCGACGGCATCAAAAATCTTGAGGTGGGCAAGCAAATAGGCTACTTGAGCGTAAAGGGTGGCGGAGGAATTCACTCCAAGGACTTGATAATGTCCTACGTTGAGGACGGAAAGCGCAATTACGTTTCGATCCTGACCTCCTGCAACTACTATATGATCGCGTTTAATTACCGCACAAATTCGATGCTGGTGATCCACGAGACAGAGGATACGGGCGGAGAATTCTACAAGATATTCGGCGCTAAATATTCTTACGGAGCCATTGGAGAAGGCGAAGCGGAATAAATAACGCCAAGGTCCCGACACCTGCGAATTTTTGCCTGTGCCGGGGGAATATAAAGCAATACAGAAGAGGATAGGTGTAAAGCCTATCCTTTTTTGTTGCAAAAATCTTTTTTATAACATTTTGGAAACAAACCGACAACAAAACTCAAAAATCGGTATCGTAAAATACAGTCACAATGAAAAAGAAAAAACAGGAGTATTATGGAAAACATCACTTTTAACTACACTTATTCGGCGGAAAAAAACAAGGAAGTCGAAAGCATCAGAAGAAAATATCTTCCGCACAGTGAAAGCGAGATTGACACGCTGCGGAAGCTTGACGCTCGTGTACGGACGGCGGGAGTGATCGAGGGGCTCTGCATCGGAGTTATCGGCGCGCTTATCTTCGGTATCGGAACCTGCTTTTTTCTGGGCGTATTCGCAGGGTTCCCTTGGCTGACGGCGCTGCTTATGATAACAGGCGCGCTTGTGATGATCCCCGCATATCCGATCTACAGAAAATTAGCGCAAAGGACCAAGACAGAGCTGACACCCGAAATCCTTCGCTTGTCCGAGAAAATCATGAATCAAAAAAATTTTCAAGATTAACAAAATTCAAACAATTCACAAAAAAATCGCAAACAACCGAAAAGTATAATCAAAACACAAAATGACAAGGAGGTCATAAATGTCTAAGATTGCAGAAACCAACGAGAAGATTGCAGAGAAGGTAGTTGAAGGCTACAAAAAGATTGAAACCGGTGTAGTCGGCGGCTATAAAAAGATCGAGAACGGCGTAGTCGAGGGATTTAATAAGGTAAGCGACAAATGTGTCGAGGTTCTCTTCACTAAAGAGGGAGAGAGCGTAGATGACGCCAAGAAGAGACTTTCCGGTAAGGATAAAGCCGACAGCAAAAAAGAATAAAACAGAAATAAAAAAACTACTATAAATTGAGAGGTATTTAATTATGAACAAGAATGATCAGCAGTTTATGGCGCAGAAAATTCGCGCGCAGTACATGGAAAAAGAGGCGTCCGAGCTGGACGAGCTTCGCAAGCTTGACACAAAGGTAAAGAGACCCGCAGAGGTATTCGCTTATATTTTCGGCAGTTTTTCTGCTATTATTATGGGCGCGGGTATGAGCCTCGTCATGACTCCTATCGCAGAGCAGCTGGGATTCACCTTTGATCCTATGGTTCCCGGAATAATTATCGGTGTAGTCGGTCTTGTGCTTGCATCAGTCAACTATCCTATTTACAAGGGAATCCTCGGCAGCCGCAAGAAGAAGTTTGGCGCAAAGATCCTTGAGCTCAGCAATCAAATAATGAATGGACAGAAAAGCAATTAATACAACCAAGCGAGGCGCAAAAATGCGGCACTCTGGGCAATCTTGTGCTGAGAAAGACAAGTCTTATATAAAATTTGGCAACGCGAAAACCGCGTTGCCTTTTTTATGAAGAAAAGGGCTGAAATTTTTTCTTTTTTTCTTAAATTGATAAAAACGCAAACAAAACTTTAACATTTGTGTGCTAAAATGTTTTTGTAAAAGCAAAAATATGCTCTGAACAATGCCAAAAGGATGGCGGGAGGTATATATATGTTCAAAATTTTAGTTGTGGAGGATGACAGAGACCTTAACCGAAGTGTGTGCTCATTTCTGAACCACTTGGGGTACGAGGCGGTGGGCTGTCTTGATGCCGAGAGCGCGTACGACGAGATGTACAGGAATACCTTCGATCTTATAGTGTCTGACATTATGATGCCCAATATCGATGGTTTTGAGTTTGCCAAGACTGTGCGCTCGCTCAACAATGATATTCCGATATTATTTATGACCGCGAGAGACGACTTTGCCTCCAAGCAACGAGGATATCGCATCGGTATCGACGATTATATGACCAAGCCTATCGATCTCGACGAGCTATTTCTGCGCATCGGAGCGCTGCTTCGCCGCTCTAAGATCGCGTCCAGCCGTCGACTTGAGGTAGGTAATTTCGTAATGGATGCCGACGAGAGAAGCGCAACTCTTAGCGGCGAGGAAATATCCCTTACCGCAAGGGAATTTGATCTGCTTTATAAGCTCTTGTCTTATCCGAAAAAGACCTTTACCCGCACTCAGCTGATGGACGAATTCTGGGACGTGGACACGCAGACGGGCACAAGAACGGTCGACGTGTATATGACTAAGCTTCGCGCAAAGCTTTCGGAGTGCGACTCCTTTGAGATACTGACCGTTCACGGACTTGGCTATAAGGCGGTGATCAAATGAAAAAGCCGACGCTTCGCAGCATTCTTCAAGAGTTCAGCAGCTTTCTTTTGTTTTTTTTGTCGGTAGGCTTTGTAGTCTCCTGCTGTATGATGCTCTTTCTCAACGTACTGTCAAAGGAAATGGGGCTTGTTTATACTCCCGACAATATTACTGAAGCGGCAAAAATAACCTTTCTGAACGTTATAATTATTACCGTGCTTTTCAAAACCGCTGATTTTATTCGCCGCAGGATCATGGTGGATCGACCTGTTAAAATAATCACGGGTACTGCCGAAAAAATTATGAACGGAGATTTTTCAGCCCGAGTAAAGCAGATGCCGGGCTCAGGTATGGAGGGCTTCAATCAAATAGGTGAATCGATCAACGCGATGGCGGAGGAGCTTTCCGGTGTGGAAACGCTTCGCACCGATTTTATTGCCAACGTTTCCCACGAAATGAAAACACCGCTTGCGGTTATGCAGAACTACGGAACGCTCTTGCAGACTCCGGGTCTTTCCGAAGAAAAGCGGATCGAGTATTCCAAGGCAATTACCGATGCCTCCCGCCGTCTTGCCGATATGATGACGAATATTCTCAAGCTCAACCGTCTTGAGAATCAGCAGATCTATCCCAACCTTACTATCTTTGATCTCGGCGAGCAGCTTTGTGAGAGCCTTTTGCAGTATGAAAGCACGTGGGAGCGAAAGAATATTGAAATTGAAACCGATATTGCCGAGGGGGTGCTTGTTTCTGCCGACTCCGAGCTTTTGTCGCTTGTATGGAACAATCTTTTTTCCAACGCATTTAAGTTTACCGAGGACGGGGGCAGGGTAGCGCTCACGCTTACGGCAGACGAAAAATATGCCACCGTGAAAGTGACTGACACCGGATGCGGAATGAGCAGTGAGGTGGGCGCGCATATTTTTGAAAAATTCTACCAGGGTGATACATCGCGCGCGACCCAAGGCAACGGACTAGGGCTTGCTTTGGTCAAGCGCGTGGTTGATATTATGCAGGGTGAGATCGGTGTGGAAAGTGCCGTGGGAGTTGGTACGACGTTCGCTGTTAAGATCAGGAGGGTAGCAGATGGGTTGGAAGAAGATAGGTAAGGCCTTACTGTTTCCCAATATCGCGATCATGATAGGTCTCGTTCCCGTTGCGACGGTCATGCTGGTGGGCTCGATGGTGTTTATTGGAACAGAATCGGTCATAGCGTATATTTCGTACGTTATATCGGCATATACCTTGACGGTATGGTGCTTCAGAATTCCGAGACTCATCAGATTAATTAAAAAAATAAAGAATGAGAACAATTTGGCAGTGCGTCTGCTGAACGATGCCAGGTTGCGCGTGAATCTGTCGCTTTACGGCTCGCTGGCTTGGAACGTTGTTTACGGAATTTTTCAGCTCTGGCTCGGGTTTTATCACGGCACCTTCTGGTTTGCATCGCTCGGTGCATATTATATTTGTCTTGCAACGATGCGATTCTTCCTGCTTCTGCATACGAGCAAGTATGCTCCCGGCGAAAGAATGCGAAACGAGCTTAGGAAATACCGCGGCTGCGGCTGGATATTTTTGCTGATGAATCTGGCGCTGACCCTCATCATTTTCTTTATGGTGTATTGGAACAGAACCTTCGAGCACCACATGATCACGGCAATAGCCATGGCGGCGTTCACCTTCACCTCGTTCACCGTAGCTATTGTTAACGTGATAAAATACAGAAAATATAAAAGCCCCGTCTTTTCAGCATCAAAGGCCATCAGTCTTGCGGCGGCACTTGTATCGATGCTGACACTTGAATCCACCATGCTTACCGCCTTCAGTGACGAAAGCATGAGCGCGTTTGATCAAAAACTTATGCTGGGGATAACCGGCGGAGTGATTTCTGCACTTATAGTTGCAATGGCGATATATATGATAATTTCGGGAACGAAAAAACTTCAAAAAATCAAAACAGAGGAAAATAATGGACAATAATAAAGAACAGAGCAGATTTTCTTATAACTACTCCGCCAAAGAGCAGGCGGAGATCCAGAGGATCCGTGAAAAATATACCCCTTCCGAGGAGGTGGAGGACAAGATGGACCGTTTGCGCAGGCTTGATGCAAGCGTGACAAGCACCGCGCAAGCAGTGGCACTTATTTTTGGTGTGATCGGAACACTTATTCTCGGTAGCGGAATGAGCCTTTGCATGACCGAGATAGGGACGGCTGTAGGCTTAAGTGGAAATATTGCAATGGTCATTGGCGTTATAGTGGGCGTTGTCGGTGGAATACTCGCGAGCCTCGCTTATCCGATCTTTAATGCTATCGTAAAAGCGAAGCGCAAAAAGCTCGCACCTGAGATCATTCGTCTGACCGACGAGCTAATAAAATAATATAGAAAGGAGGCAATATCATGGACGTAATTGGAGGCATTTTATTGTTTTTGCTGTTTGCGATCACTATGGTTGTCGTAATATCCGCAATTTCGATCGCATCTGTAATTATCGTTATGGGCATATTTACCGTTGTCGTGGTAATTCCGATTCTTGCGATAGTGTTTATTGTGAGAGCGATCCGCAAGAAAAAGCGTAATTTGGAATGACGAAATTAAAAACACCGGTTGAATCGGTAGGGTATTTTACGTAGTTTTGTAAGAAAAAATGCACAAGGGCTGACGAAAATCAATCGTCAGCCCTCAAAATTTGAGTCGGAGGAAACAAAGAAAACAGCCTTACGGCTTCATCACCTTGATAAAGCGGAACATTTCGTCAGGACCTTCATCGGGATCACGTTCGTCTGCAACGGGCATCTCGTGGTCGGGCTGAAAATATTCACACCAAAATTGGTCGATCTGAAAACCGCACTTGTTTACGTAGAAATGGATATTGCGCTTCTCAAAATAGGGGGTGCAGGTCTCCCAAACCTTAGTCTCGGGATGCAGAGCCTCAACCGCCTGCCACGTGCCGTAGCCGATGCCCTTGGTGTGCTCCTCGGGGGAAACGAACAGGATCTCCAACTCGTTGTGGTTGGTTTCTTTGTTGATCTTCAGAATAACGCCTCCAACTCGTCTGCCGTCCAAAACGATGCGGTAGGTCTCGCTATCGGGCGAGTCGATGCAACGCTCGATGGTTTTGCGAGAGATGATCTCACCGTCAAAATCCATGTGGTCGTCACGCTCACCGAACTCCATCATCGCACCGTACTTGAACGCCCATTGATTGTCAAGGATAAATTGCTCGCGGTCGTCTGCTGTGAGGGGAACAAGAGTTACCTTCGTGTTTTTCATAATTACCTCCGAAAATAAAAATAGAGCTCAGGCTTTGCGAATGCAATAACCCAAGCTCACTTGGACACCTAATCCGGCAATTGAACGCTACGGTGTTCTGCCTCCGGTGACAAAATTATTAAAATTTGCGCCGATTTGACCGCAAAAAGCAGTCAAATCGGCAATTTTGGTCGAAGTGACAGGACTCGAACCTGCAGCATCTAGCTCCCAAACGCTAAAATACCGATTTTTTCCTTACTTTACAAGGCTTTTCGGGGATTTCGTGTCCGAAATCAATGCTTTCGGGTGCTCTTGCAAACACTATTTCCACGTAGTCCGAAGCCGTAGATGGTCAAAACTGTGGTCAAGCCCGTTTCGGTGGGATATGGATGCTATCAGGAAATCGAAAATCCGATTCCGCATAAATTCTTTTTCTGCCATTATTATACCATACATCAGTGCAATAGTCAAGCGCCTTCTCTCAATACTCAAAATTCACATCGCTGTAAGCAAAGAAAAGACCTTCCGAAAAAGTTGGATTTATTTTCGAAAAAGTACTGGACTTCCTCTCTCTTCTGTGGTATGTTGTTGTGCTAACAGGAGGTGCAAGCTATGAAAAGTATGATAAAAGAACTGTGGCACGGAAGCATCATTCCGCAAGAGGACAGCAGAAACAACTCAAAGGAGATGAAGGAGCTACTCGGATATATGGCAAGGCATCACGAGGACTTGGCAAAGACCTTCACCGACGAGCAGAAGGAGATCTTTGAAAAGTTCCACGACTGCTGGGATGAGTACGTAAGCCTTGCCGAAGCAGCCATCTTCGAATACGCCTTCCGCCTCGGAGCGAGATTGGCAATGGAAATACAAAAAGACACAGATACATAATTCAGAATAAGGATAGGAGCAGAAACCTATCCTTTTTTCTTTCCGTCCTCAAATCTTTAGCCTATCTTTAGCGGAGCGTGATATAATCCTCTCGTAAAATGGGAAAGGAGGATTTCGTATGGCGTTTCAAACGGTATTCAAGCGGTATGAGCTGAAATATATGCTGACGCTCGAACAAAAGGAAAAGATACTTGAAACAATGTCGCCCTATATGAAGCTTGACAAGTATGGCAGAACAACGATACGGAATATCTACTTCGATACCGACAATTATAGGTTGATACGGCGTTCCATTGAGAAGCCTGCGTATAAGGAAAAAATACGAATACGAAGCTATTCCCAAGCAACTGCTGACAGCACTGTATTCGTAGAGCTGAAAAAGAAATACGAGAAGGTGGTCTATAAGCGCAGACTTCCTCTGTGCGAAGCGGATGCTATGTCGTGGGTATGCCGAGAAAATCCGTGTCCCGTGAACACACAGATCTCCCGTGAGATCGATTATTTTATAGACTTTTACGGAAAACTAAAGCCGACGGTGTTCCTCTCCTATGAGCGAGAAGCCTATTATAATAAAGGTGGCGGAGATTTCCGTGTGACCTTTGACGATAATATTCTCGCAAGGCAGACTGACGTGAATCTTTGCTCATCCGTGTACGGCACACCGATCTTGCCCGAAGGCAAGGTGCTGATGGAGCTGAAATGCTCGGGCGGTATTCCGCTTTGGATGGTGGAGGTACTATCCCGTGAGCGTATCTATAAGACCTCATTCTCAAAGTACGGAACGGCGTACTCTACGCTGATATTTCCCAAAATATATTTACCAAATTCAACGAAGCATAAGGAGATAATAAGAAATGGATGCAATATTTAAGGGTATTTTCGATAACGAGCTGACACAGCTTATCAGTGTGCAGGATTTTCTGCTTTGCCTTGGTGTGTCGCTCGTGCTTGGACTCATTATGGCGGCTGCATATATGTGGAGAAACGAGCATACCAAGAGCTTTCTTGTGACTCTCGCGCTCCTGCCTGCCGTGGTGTGCGTTGTGATCATGATGGTAAACGGTAATATCGGCGCGGGTGTTGCGGTGGCAGGCGCGTTCAGCCTTGTTCGCTTTCGTAGCGCACCCGGTTCGGCAAAAGAGATCGTCACGATCTTTCTTGCCATGGGCGCAGGACTTATCGCAGGTATGGGATACCTTGGCTTTGCCGCACTCTTTACCGTTATTATGTGTGTGATGTTTCTTATCTACAATGCCGTGGCAGGCAACGCAAGGAGCGAGGCTGTCAACAAAACGATTAAGATCACCATTCCCGAGGATCTTGACTATTCGGGCGCGTTCGACGATATCTTTGCCGAGTACACCAAGAAAAACGAGCTTGTAAAGGTCAAGACCACCAATATGGGCAGTATGTTCCGCCTTACATACAACGTAACGCTACGTGATGCGAGCAAGGAAAAAGAGATGATCGACCGCATCCGTGAGCGCAACGGAAATCTTGAAATTATGGTGTCAAAGCAGGAAACGCGCGTAGCGGAGCTTTGACGATAAGGAGAACCTATGGAAATAAGAATATTTGCACTTTTATTGTGCCTTGTTTTGCTTCTTACGGGATGCAGCGGAAACAACCAGAATGGTGACGAAACAGGAGGTAATCAAGGCAATCCCGACAGTAGCGAAACAGGAACGCAGGGTGACGTTGCCGATCTTGGCGACGATAACAAAACCTTTGGTGATTCACTCGACAACCTCGGTGTTTACGATGGCTATTTTGAGAGTGCATCCACCGACATTGAAGTGAAATGTATTTCGGGAACGGATAAAGCATACAAGCTTGAAGGAACTACGTTGACCTTTACAACCATCGGCGAGGAAACGGTGTATTCCATCTCGGGTACGTTCAGAGGAAACATCGTCATTGACGTTGGTGACAGCTACAAATTTGATTTGGAGCTTCACGGACTCTCGATTGTTTGTAACTCGACAAATCCCATCATTATAAAAAGCGGTGACGAGGTTGCTATCCAAGCAAAAAAGGATACAAAGAACTATATTTACGATATGAGAACTGCCATTGACTCTACCGATGAAACGCTCTATTCTGGAGCAATTCATTCCGATGTTGACCTTGAGATCGGAGGCAAGGGCGAGCTAACCGTGGTTTCCGAGAACAACAACGGTATTCACTCAAAGGACGATTTACAGGTTAAGAACCTCACGCTTCTTGTGGCTTGTATTGATAATTCCCTCAAAGGAAACGATGGCGTAGAAATTGAGGGTGGCAACACCACTCTCATTGCATCGGGCGGTGATTGCATCAAGACCTCTAACAGCGACATATCCGAGAAAGGCAATCAGCGAGGAAGTATCAGCATCGTGGGTGGCACGCACAATCTTTATGCAGCTTGCGACGGAATCGATGCGGCGTATAACGCTATGGTTGATAACTCCGTAACCGTGCTGAATATCTATACCGACAAATACTCCAACTATTCAAAGGAGATAACGGCGAACTCATCTGATACCAACTATATTCGTTTCACAAGCAATAAGTATTATTATTCGGTTAAATATTATAACTCCGATACCGACTACGTTTGGGTAAACGCCGAGTATCACTCCAAGGTTTCGGGTAGCCGTACCACCTATTATTACTACTCCTATCCCAAGATGCCCGACTATGCAAAGCAGCAGTTCTTCATCTATGAAAAGGAATCGCAACGCGGACAGGAGGAAGAATGTCTTGTCAGCTCGGATTACCTGACACCGAACAGCGGCTCTGATACCTTTGCTTTGACACAATCCTATAACGGTCTTTCTTATCAGTGGACGAACTATACCACAAAGGTTCAAGAGGGTGGCTTTGGAGGCGGCCCCGGAGGATTTGGCGGTATGGGTGACGGCAATACGGATAAGGGAGATCACTCCACCAAGGGCATCAAGGCGGCAAATGAGATCGTAATTAAAGCAGGCACGATCAATATCAAGTCCTATGACGACGCTATTCACGCAAATAACGATACTACACTTGAAAATGGTGCAACACCTCTCGGTAACGTGACGATAGGCGGCGGTAATATTACCGTGTACTCAAATGATGACGGGCTTCACGCAGACGGTACGCTCAATATCAAAGCGGGTACGGTCAGCGTAACCAACGCTTACGAAGGGTTTGAAGGAACGCAGGTGAGTATTTCGGGCGGCTACGTTTCGGTAAACTCCAAGGATGACGGTATCAACGCCACTACCACGACGGGAACGGCAATCGCTATCAGCGGAGGTACGGTGTATATCTACTGCACGGGTGACGGTATCGACTCCAACAGCAGAACGGCCGATGTCGGTATCGTGTTCACGGGCGGCAAAACGGTCGTCATTTCAAATTCGGGAATGAATTCCGCGCTTGATACCGAAAACGGATACACCTACACTGCAGGCTCGGTGGTTGCCATTATGCCACAGGGCGGTATGTCAAGTGAAGCTACCCATTGCGACAATTTCTCAAGTGTGGGTTCAAAAAAGAACGTGAGCCTTTCTACGAACGGTTATCTTGTTGTGGGGATCGGAAGCACGACGGCAACGATCAAAATGCCCGTCTCTCTGTCGGCTATCGTAGTGGTGCTGGGTGACAAGTCTCCGAGCATTACTACCGAAGGCTCGACCGTCGAGATGCTTGACGATAACGGCGTGGCTTGGCATTAAGTTTACAATATCACCTTGATATGTATCAAAAATAATGATATAATTAAGAAAAATCGAAAGGAGGCGCGGATATGCGGATTTTAATTGCAGAGGACGATCCTAAATTGCTCAAAAGCCTTGTGCATATATTTGAACTGAATCATTACGCGGTGGACGGTGTGAATAACGGCATAGATGCCTTTGACTTTGCCTCCTCGGACGAATATGACGGTCTTGTGCTTGACATTATGATGCCGGGTATGGACGGCGTGACGTTACTCAAAAAGCTCCGCACGAAAGGTATTACAACGCCTGCGCTCTTTCTGACGGCGAGAACCGAGATCGACCAAAGAATTGAAGGGCTTGATGCAGGGGCTGACGATTATCTCCCCAAGCCCTTCTCAACGGGCGAGCTTCTTGCCCGTGTCCGCGCGATGCTCCGCAGAAAAGATAACTTCACTCCCGATATGCTGACCTTCGGCTCGCTTTCTCTCAACCGTTCCACATATGAACTTGTGTGCGGAGGAAAAACGCAAGCACTCAGCGGCAAGGAATTTCAGGTGATGGAAATGCTGATGCAGAATCCCAACACCATCGTTACCGCCGAGCAGCTCATCACGCATATTTGGGGATGGGATACGAACGTGGATACAAGTGTGGTATGGGTGCATATCTCCAACATCCGCAAAAAGCTTGAAGCACTCGCGGCTCCCGTGGCGATCAAATTCGTGCGTAACGCAGGATATATGCTGGAGGCGACGGTATGATATACAGACTTCAAAGGAGATTCATTCTGATCAGCACCGTGGCAGTTCTTTCGGTGATTGCCTTGGTGTTCAGCGTTATTCTCGCCCTCAATATATCATCAATGAACAGAAATATGGATATTCTCGCAGACCGAGTATCCGAGGGCGGCGGCAGATTCCCCGGTTCGTTTGACGAGCCACCTTCTTTTGACAAAATGCCTCCGAGAAATGAGCCGAATTTTGAGTTTATCACACCCGAAACACCGTTCTCCACACGTCATTTTACCGTATTTTTTGATAAAAAAGGCAAGGTAGATCAAACCTTTACCGAATCGATCTACGCCATAGACGAGGATGCGGCAATCGAATATGCCGAAAAGGTGATGGATGACGGCGAGGAACGAGGTTGGATATCAAACTATCGTTACAAGGTCTTTTCAACCGAGAAGGGATATGGCGTTGTGTTCGTTGACGGCAGTATGAGCCGTTCCTCATTGATGCAGTCCATGACGATTGCAGGACTTGTTCTTCTTGGCTGTGCCGCACTCGTGCTGATGCTGATATTCCTGCTCTCGAAAAAGGCGGTAAAACCGATTGCCGAGAGCTATGAGAAGCAGAAGCAGTTTGTCACAGATGCAAACCACGAACTCAAAACCCCTTTAACCTTGATTATGGCAAACGTGGAAATCGCCGAGCTTGAACTTGGTAAAAACGAATGGCTTGACGATATTCGTGCGGAAGGTCACAGAATGACCGAGCTTGTAAATCAGCTCGTCGCGCTCTCCCGTATGGACGAGGACGGTCATAAAATGAACGTGACCGAGGTATCCTTCGGCGAGCTTGTTGCCGATACGGTTTCCGAGTTCGAGCCGCTTGCCAAGGAGCGCGGAAAGGCGCTTACCGCAAGTGTTGACAAGGAGATTACCTATCTCGGTGATGAAGCGCTTTTGCACAGACTTGTCGGTATTCTGATGGATAATGCTATCAAGTATTGCGACAATGGTGGCGAAATTTCCGTAACGCTCCACCGTGGCAGACGAGTTGTACTGACGGTTGAAAATACTTACTCTGCCGTTGGTGAAATCGAGTTTCATCGCCTATTTGACCGCTTCTACCGCGCTGACAAGGCAAGGAAGTTCACCGGTGGTTACGGTGTCGGACTTTCAATGGCAAAGGCGATCGTGGAAAACCACAAGGGCGAGATCTCGGCGTACAAGAAGGACGGTACGCATATCGGATTTAAGGTCGTGCTATAAATCAGGGCTGACGGAAAACAAACCGTCAGCCCTCAAAATTTACGTTGGAGGAAACAAACCTGCTAAGAAAAGCCAAATCGGTTGAAAAGTTCATAGAAATATGATATAATAAACTCATCGATAAATAAGAATTTGACGAAAACTATAAATGTTAACGCTCGTTGCGAAATTGCCTACGGTCGTGTATAGACAATCAAAGGCAAAGCTGTTAAACTAATGGCGTAAGGAGGTACTTATGACGCTGTCGGAAAAACTTTATAACTTGCGCCGTAAACAAGGATTATCCCAAGAAGCTCTTGCCGAGAAGCTGAATTGTTCAAGACAAGTGATTTCAAAGTGGGAAAACGGAACGACATCCCCCGATGCCGAAATGCTACAAAAATACAGCGTACTTTTCGGTGTCAGTATAGACTATCTCGTTAAAGAAGATATTGAAGAACCAACAAGCGTGCAGCCTGCCGAGAAGATCAATGGAAACCAAAAACTTCTTGGTATATTAGGCCTTGTGATTTCGCTTTTAGGATGCGTTTCGCTAATCGTGTTTGGTGCTATTTCGATATTTAGTTCTGAAACCGCTGACAAAATAGCACAGTCATCTATGATAGTCATTGATGGCACATTTATAGCAATGCTGGTATCGGTGTTGTTTGTGGTCTTTGGAGCTATAATACTTATCAAAACAATGAAACATAAGTAGGAGGTTTCAATGAAAAAGTTATCAACGATATTTGCAGCACTTGCAATATTACTTACAAACATTATGTGCGTTGTGGTGACCTATAACTGCACAGTTCTTCGATATGCACCCGGTAATAGCGCACCTTGGGATGTAGGACTACTTTTTGCTATCCCATTCGTGATTGGAATAATTGTTTGTTCCATCGTTTCACACATTGCAAAGAAAAAAGGCAAATAATCTGAATCAAACAAATTCCAATTTGTCGAGCAGTTGATAAGCAAAGGGCTGACGGAAAACAAACCGTCAGCCCTCAAAAATTGCATCGCAGTAGTCAAAGAGAAGGATTTTTACGATGGTATAGAATCAGACCTCTTACTTTTCATCGTCAAAGCCAAAATAATCGTTACAATCGCGCTTGCCGTACACGAGAAAAACGCGCTGAGCCACACGCCGTTAAGTTGCCATATAGGAGTGAGAATAAACAAGAAGCCTATCGGAAATACAAGTGTTCCGAAGAAAGATGTTATCAGAGAGCGCGTAGGTCGCTCAAGCGCGGTAAAGTAGGACGAGAAGCACATATCCACCCATCCTGTTAGATAGGAGAGCGAGAACAGCTTCATTCCTATAATGCTGACCGCCAAAAGCTCGGTATCCTCGGGCTTGACGAACAAGGGCGCAACGTACTCTCCCATGAACATCATAAACAATAGCGATGCGGCAGACAAAACAACCGAACCGATAATAATGCGTTTGAATATCGCTTTGACCTTGCCCATAAGTCCAGCGCCGTAGCAATAGCTGATGGCAGGCTGAAGCGCGTCGCACATACCGAAGGTGAGCATCCCGATGAAGCTATCCACGTACATCACCACAGAGAATGCCGCAAGCCCCGTTGTTCCACCGTATGCAAGTAGGAAGAAGTTATAGACCACCGACATAACCGACATTGATATGTTACTGAAAAATTCACTTGAGCCGTTGGCAAGGATACGCAGGAAAACAGGTGCGGATACCTTTCCTTTTTCGTAATATAGATCCATTCTCTTGCCACGGAACAGCCAAAGTGAGATAACAGCACCAAGCACCATAGCAATACAGCTTGTGAATGCAGCCGCCCATACGCCTTGACCGAGAAAGGCAATGAGAATTACATCAAGAACGATATTCAGGATCTGCGTTCCGACGCTGAGCCACATGGAGAGCTTTTCCTTACCGCAGACACGGAGATAGTTGTCGGTGGCGTGATAAATCGGCATAAGTGGTGAAAAGAGCGCGTAAACACGAGTGTAAGTGATACCGTATTCAATGGCTTGCTCAGTAGCGCCCGGAGCAAGTAAGCGGACGAACGGCTCGGCAAAGATCAGACCAAGCGCGCCGATAATACAAGATATCACGAATATAAATTTGAGGGAGTAGGTAAATACGCGCGATGCTTCCTCGCGGTTCTTCTCACCGAGCAAAACAGAAATACGAACCGAAGCACCCGTGGCGATCATACTTGAAAATGCGAAAACCATCATAATGATGGGCATGATCAAATTTACAGCGGCAAGAGCGTCCTCACCGATAAAGCGACCAACGAACAATCCATCAGCAATTTGATAGAGCGCACTGAACGCCATCGTGATCATTGATGGGATAGCACAACGGAAGAATAATTTCGTCGGCGGTAGTTTTTCAAAAATTTCGGAATCCATAACATAACCTCTTAAAATAAAAATTGAGCTTAGGCTATTGCTACACAATAACCCAAGCTCACTTGGACACCTAATCCGGCATTACGGTACTACGGTACACAGCCTCCGGTGACAATTATTTCGTTGCATATATTATATCACAGAAGCAATCCAAAGTCAATATTGAATTCCATTTTGACGAGCAATTAAGAAAGGGTTGACGGAAAACAAACCGTCAACCCTCAAAATTTGAGTCACAGAAAATATTATATCGTAAAAAGCAAAGAAACATAAGCTTTTAGTTCTCGTTCCGACAAGGATCGAGGGCTTTTTTCATTTACTTCACAAAATATTCACGCCCGTCTTTAGTCTGTCTTTAGCGAGGTATGGTACAATACAGAAAACAATGGGAAAACGGAGGAATTTATCCATGTACATTATCAAAAATGCGCTTCGGTGCATTGGTAGATCCAAAGGTCGAAACATTTTGATCGGCATTATCGCGCTTGTGATCGCTGTGTCGGCTTGTATCGGTCTTTCCATCAGGCAGGCAGCAGAAAGTGCCAAGAAAAGTGCGCTTGACGGAATGAGTATAACCGCAACCATCTCGTATGACCGTGCCGGTGCGATGGGAAATATGGCAGGCGGCAGACCCGGAGTGGGCGGCGGTGGATTTGGCGGCGGCAGCTTTGATCCAAGTCAATTTGGAGATATTATGGGAAAATCTTCGTCCCTCACGCTTGAAGAATATCTGAAATACGCAGAAGCCGAAAGCGTACAGGACTTTTACTATACCTTGACCGCATATTTTAACGGCTCGGAGAATTTCAGTCCCGTCAGCGATGAAACCGATGATGACAGTGACGGAGAGCTTAGCGGTGATCTCGACTCGGGTAATAGCGGTATGCCCGGATTTCCCGGTGGAATGGGCGGTATGAATTTTGGAGCATCGGGAGATTTCTCCATCATCGGATACTCAAGCGACAGCTCAATGACCGCCTTTATTAACGGAAATGCTTCCATCGTGGACGGCTCGATGTTTGAGGAAGGAACAAGCGAGCTTGTTTGTGTCATCTCCGAGGAGCTTGCTATGTATAACAGCCTTTCGGTGGGGGACACGATCATTATTACCAATCCCAATCTTGACACCGAAACCTACACGCTCACGGTTTCCGGCATTTACACAAGCAGCGAGAATAACGATTTCTCTATGTCAATGTTCGGCGCAAGCCAAGATCCCGCAAATCAGATTTATATGAGCACGGTTGCTTTGCAGAGCATTCTTGATGCTTCAGAGGCAACGGCAGACGATACTAAGGTGACGGGAAAACTCAATGCAACCTATACCTTTGCCGACGTTGAATCTTATGAAAAGTTTGAGGAAGAAGTTCGCGCGCTCGGTCTTGACGAGTCCTATACCGTATCTTCTTCTGATATTTCCGCTTTTGAGAGCAGCCTTGCGCCTCTGAATACCCTCAGCACGATGGCAGGTTGGTTCTTGCTTGTCATTTTGATCATCGGCGGCATTATCCTTGTAGTGCTTAACATCTTCAACGTGCGTGAGCGCAAATACGAGGTTGGAGTGCTCACCGCAATGGGTATGAAAAAGTGGAAGGTTGCCGCACAGTTTATGTGCGAGATACTCGTGGTCACGATGCTTGCCGTTATCATCGGCGCAGGCATCGGCGCGGTAAGCGCGGTTCCCGTTACCAATGCTTTACTTGAAGGTCAGGCACAGAGTCAGAGCAATCAGCAAAGTCAAATGGAACAGAACTTTGGTCGTCCCGGTGACTTTGGCGGCGGTTTCCCCGGTGGCAATATGCCTTCGGATATGCCGTCCGATATACCCGATATGGGCGGCGGAAAGAATCCCTTTGGCGATATGTTCGGCGGTGCTGCCGACTATATTACCGAGGTGGATAGCGCGATGAATCTGACCGTCGTATTCCAAATGATCGGCGTTGGACTCTTGCTGACACTTATTGCAAGCGCGGCATCCGTACTATTCATTATGCGCTACGATCCTCTGAAGATCCTCGCTAACAGAGATTAAGAAAGGAGAGTGTGAAAATGTCAATTTTGTCGCTTCAGAATATTAGTTTTGCTTACGATAAAACGCCTGTCTTGAAGGATATCTCCTACGAGTTTGAGAAAGGAAAAATGTACTGCATCATCGGTAAATCGGGTGCGGGTAAGACAACATTGCTCTCCCTCTTATCGGGACTTGCAAAACCTACCGCAGGAGAGATCTTTTACGATGGCAAGAGTATTGCCAAAATCGATAAGTACACCTTCCGTTCAAGATATATCGGTGTTGTGTTCCAAAGCTTCAATCTGATCACCAAATACACCGCACTTGAGAACGTTGTTCTTTCTATGGACGTTTCGGGCGCAAAGATCAAAGACAAAAAGCAAAAAGCCTTGGAGCTTCTTGACAGCGTAGGACTTGACGAGGACGAGGCAAACCGCCGTGTACTCAAGCTCTCGGGCGGTCAGCAACAAAGAGTAGCTATTGCTCGCGCTCTATCCTATGATCCCGATATCATTCTTGCCGACGAGCCTACGGGCAACCTTGACCGCGATACGCAGAAAGAGATTATGGATATCTTCCGTGAGCTTACAAATCAGGGCAAGTGCGTTATTCTCGTCAGTCATTCGCCCGACGTTGCCGACATGTGCGACGAGAGATATGAGCTTACGAAAATCTCGGGAAAGAAGAAAAGGACTTAAAGTATGAAAACAAGAATATATTCAATTATTTGCGTAATATGCTTGTTGTTCAGTTCAGCCTTCGCGTTGACCTCTTGCAACTCGGATAATGCCGTGGGAATTGTCAGCGCAGAGATCAATGAAAATGGAGAACTCGTACTCGTTTACAGCGACGGAAACGAGCAGAATTTAGGCGTTGTCGTCGGAAAAGACGGAGAGAACGGCAAGGATGGAGAGGACGGTGCTGACGGCACGAACGGGCAGAACGGTATAAATGGAGCGAACGGAGCTGACGGCTCACTCATTATTACAAGTGACGGCAGCAGTATCCCTGCCGCGAGCGCAAAAGGACTTAGAAGCGCAGTTAGCATTGTGTGTAATTTCCAAGCAACAATTCAACAAGGCGGTTGGCGACCCGGATCAAGCAGTACGACAACACAGGATTATTCCTCCGCAGGCTCGGGTGTGATCTATCAGATGGACAAAGCCGAGGGCGATGCATTTATCATCACAAATTATCACGTGGTTTTCGATGCGAGCAGCAATACGGAAAACGGTATCAGTGATGATATCAGCGTATATCTATACGGCTCGGAGATCGAAGAAAAAGCAATTGAAGCCACCTATGTCGGCGGCTCACTTTACTACGATATTGCCGTGCTTCAAATTGATAACAGCGATATAATAAAAGCATCCGATGCCTGCGAGGTAGACGTTGCAGATTCGGACAAGATCGTTGTCGGTGATACCGCTATTGCAATCGGCAATGCACAGGGCTACGGCATTTCGACCTCATTCGGTATCGTGAGCGTGGACTCCGAGTACATCACGATGACGGCGGCAGACGGAAGTACAACAGTATCCTTCCGAGTAATGCGTACCGATACCGCGGTCAACTCAGGCAACAGCGGCGGTGGACTTTACGATGACGAAGGTAATCTCATAGGCATTGTAAACGCTAAGATCGTGGACGACGGCGTTGAGAATATCGGATATGCTATTCCGTCAAACGTTGCGGTATCAATAGCGGAGAATATCATTGATTATTGCCACGGCACGGATGAGGAAAGAGTACAAAGAGCCTTGCTTGGGATCACCGTAAGCACATCCGACTCCAAGGCGATTTATCATTCTGAAACAGGCTCATTTACCATAGAGGAAACCGTTTCGGTGTATGAGGTCACCGAAGGCTCGCTTGCTGACGGAATACTTCAGGCAGAGGACGTGCTTGTTAGTGCGACCTTAAACAGCGAAGTCACCGAGATCACCCGTCAGTACCATATCATCGATATGATGCTCGACGTGCATGTGGGTGACGTTGTCATTCTTAATATTCTGCGTGGCGGTGTAGAAATGAGTGTTAGCATCACCATTACGGAAAGCTGTTTGACGGCGTACTAAAAGCATCGATACTCAATATCTGCATCGCTGTAGTCAAAGAAAACGTTCGGCGAGAAAAGCAGCTTCCGAAGGTGGTCTGTCCCAAAATGTAGGACAGACCACTTTTGCGTGAAAAGTTTGCACAGATTTGCAAAAATGAAGCCGAAATTTACAGATGTTCTTCTTCTGTCGTAGGTCAAAACAGCGAAAAAGTGTAGATAAATCAAGACTTTTCGTGATTTTGTATCCATTCCTATCATCTTGCGTATATGGTAGGCAGGTCAAAACGGCAGATTTTTGAGAAAAATCCCATCCGTTCATATTCTCATGCTTGAAAAAAGCCGCAAAATATGGTAAAATAGATTACCGACAAAAACTGCGAAAGGAGGGTTAACGATGACGGCAGAAAAGAAAAAATATGAATTTATGCGTATCATAGCACTTGACGGCAGTACCATTTACAGAAGCAAAGGCTTGACCGCGCTGAAGGACGGAAAGATCAACGCCAATGCCTTCTCGGGTGTTCTTGACGATAGCCTTGAAACCATCAAGCTCCGAGAGATCTACGCAAAGCACGAAGCCGAGATAGGATATCCCTATATTGAAGATAAAGCCTTCTGCCGAGCCATTGTTTCCGTCTCCTTCGATTATGCTATCAAGCAATATGAAAAGCAAGGACGGAGATACGTTCTCTACGGACAGACGGTTACCGATGAGGATATGACCGACCACGTGTGCATCCGCACTCTTGACGGAAAACCAACGCTCGTTGCAATCGAAACACCGCTGAATCAGGACAGACACTATGCTCCCGTGGAACAGCCACTCCCTGTCGAGGTTCTCGGCAAATACTTTGTGTACGATGCAGAGAAGCGCGAGTATAAGAGAAGCGACAAGGAAATGCCCTCGGTTGTGAAGAAGGAGCATATCCGTGAGCATCTGTACCTGCACGGCTTCGACATCGACGGCATCCATTATGTTCGTTATAAGCGTAGCGCAGGCAGTAGCCGTGACGGTAGGTGTTTGTTCATCGCCGAGCCGTTGTATCAGGATATGATGACGTGGAGTGCCGGCGGTCTTTCTGCGGATACTGTTTCGGATCAAGCATCGTGGCAGGCGTATATTGCTTTGACTCTCAGTAGCATCGAAAGCACGATCAAGCTTCCGAAGAAAGCGATCCTTATCATTCCCGATAAGGTCAGCAAATTCAAAACCACCGCTGTGTGCGTAAAGGAAGATAAAGCTCTCGGACTTACGGCGGTCGAGGAAGAAACCGAGATCGAGAACGTGATATGGGATGGCGAAGCTCTCCTTGACGTGAGCGAGTTCGAGAGAGCCGGATATGCCGACAAAGGCATGATGCTCCTTCGCAACCGCTTCTTCAAGACCTGCGCATTCAATACGAATCTGCAGAAATGGTTCAAGGATAACGGCATCACCACTGTCGGACAGCTTGCAGGCTACACCACCGCGCGTAAGGTCGAGGACATCAAGCTCGTCATCACCGAGAGCAGCCTCAAGTACCTCAAGTTTATGCTGAAAGGTCAATCTCTCAAGTTGTCCCTTGAAGCATGGCTTGATGCCATATACGGCGGCAAGACCACATCCGAGTTCGGTGTTGTTAAAACGGACAAGCCCCCGTCCAATATGGAAGGTCGCTTGGCGTACACCAACTATCAGCTGATGAACACCCTTGCCATCACGCCTTCGGGAATGGAGCAATTGCTCGATGCGTCGCTCTATCATCTCTACAAGATATACGCAAGCGCGATGCACCTCCGCTATCAGATCAACTACCTGTCGGGAACAGAACCCGATGACCTTGCGGTTATGACGGCAGATAACTATCGGCGTAAGGTCGTAATGGAGATGCTGTTCAGGACTCCCGATTTTGAACACACGGAATTTTATAAGGATCTGAAAACCGATGTGTGTTATTATTTTAAGCGCAGGCTTAAGAAAGGTCGTGTGCTTGTAAACGGTAACAACCAAACCATCTTCGGAAACCCTTATGAATTTTTGTGTGCGGTAACGGATAAAAACTACGAGCCGACAGAGTCGTTGCTCCTTGGCGACGGTGAGGTCTATACCAAACGCTTTGAGGACGGAGAGATGCTGACCTGTGCGAGAAATCCACACATCACCCTCGGCAATATCCTCATCGGAGTCAACCGCAGAAAAGAAGAAATAGACACCTATTTCAACCTCACAAGAGATATTGTTTGCGCCAACGCAATCAACAGCAACCTACAGCAAAGGCTCAACGGATGCGACTACGATTCGGACTCCATGCTCGTAACGAATGATCAGTTCCTCTACCTTTCGGCAAAGACCTGTTATGAAAATATGGGTGTTCCCGTGTGCTGTGTTGCTCCCGTAGGCAAAGCGGAGTATTCTTCTTCTGCCGTGGATCTCGCAAGGCTTGACCTTGCCATTGCGGAAAACAAGATCGGAGATATCGTCAATCTCTCGCAGTTCCTTAACAGCCTGTTGTGGCATAATGTGAATAACGGTGCAAGCATCAATGATATCCTCCCGATATACAATGAGATCTGCATCTTGGCAGTGCTGTCAGGCATGGAGATCGATAAGGCAAAGAGAATGTATGCTGTTAAGACAGGCAAGGTGCTTCATCGCTTGGAAAAGCGCAAGCAAGAGTTCAAGAAAGCAAACGGCGGTAAGCTCCCGAACTTCTATTACTTTATCACAGGACAAGAAGAAAAGATTGAGAAAAACAACACCGCAACGCTGAACTGTCCGATGTCGATCATCTACGATTTTGTTACCAAATACGAGCCGTACAGATTGCCAAAAAGAAAGGTGAAGCTCTCCGATCTCTTCACGCTTGACGAAAGCGATAGCGACAGTAACGACTACCACCGCAAGAAAAACATCATCGTCGCCGTGCAAGAAGCCGAGGATGAAATCCGCTACCTTCGCATCAGGGAAAGCAAAGCGCAGGGCGATGCGAAAGTCATTCTCCGCGCCGAGATGCAAGCGATACTCGATGAATGCTTGAAGGTCGTAGCACGCAATGTATCGGGTGACCACGTGCTTGGATTGCTTCTGAGAGAGCTTGATTCGGGAGAGAAAAAAGAGATATCGCAAATCAAAAGCTTCCTGTTCGCCTGCCTTCTGTTCGAAAAGAACGGACGGCTTCTCTCAAAGGTAAAAACACCCGAGGATTATCACTACACCGAGCTGAGGCTCGCAACCGATGAAAACGTTGAGCGTGGAGATATGCTCGAAATCATTTACGGATATCCTCACGTTATTGTTGTTGACGGAAAAATCGTATTAAGCAACCACGGGAAAATTGAAATATACGATGACAAATTCATTTACTATGATGCCAATGGAAACAGAGTTCCCATATCCGTATTAGATTATTAAAAACCCAAACACACATGAGTGTCGAGAAATTCTCGGCACTCTTTTTTATTGCAAAAAAAATTATAAGGAGTAAACCACAATGAAAAATTACGAATACAAAACCAACAGAAGAAAAACAAGAAGGAGGCACTGCCTTGAGATACTACGATCCTAAACGCAGAGATAACCCCGGCGATTTCTTTCCCATGCCGAAAGCTGTGTTCCGTCTCGGACTTGACTACGGTGAGATCGCTCTCCTCGCATTCCTCATGTACTGCGAGGACAGGAAAACCTTCACGTGCCATCCGAGCTATGCGACCATCGGGAGCGCACTTAACATGAGTAACAACACCGTCAAGAAATATGTAGATAGCCTTGAAAAGAAAGGCTTCATCTACACTGAGCCAACGATGGTCAGGACTCGTGACGGTCGCGCTCACAACGGCAGCCTGCAATATACCTTGCAACCGATCAAGCCTATCGAAGAAGCGTACTTCGAACAGCAGCTCCGTGAAGCAGAAGCGAGAGCGAGGTTCAATCAGGCGATGAAAAAATTTGAAAAGAAAGGAGGTAAGCTTGATGAAGCAGTCAATGTATAAGAACCGAGATGAGATGCCTATGTTCCTCACCGTGATGGACGTGGCAAATCTTCTCGGCATCTCCCGTGCAAGCGCCTATGAGCTTGTTCGTGAGGACAACTTCCCGAAGCTGAAGATCGTTCAGGGGCGTACTATTATTCCTCGTGACAGACTCCTCGAATGGCTCGATGAGCAGACGAGATATGACGAACTTCCGAGGTGAGCGATATGTGAAATTAGATTATCAGCAGGCTCGAAAGGTTCACAAGCTCATACGGAGTGAATGTTGTAATTGCGTAGACGGCAACTGTGTTCTGCTCGACGATGTGTGCGTGCAGCTCATCAGTCAGCACCACATCTACTGCAATCACTTTCTCCGCGCTGTGCTTCCGCTTGACAAAAATCTCTCTGCGGAATTGCTCTCGGAGAATGCAAAGCGTTGCGAGGTGTGCGGAAAATATTTCTCACCGAGAAACAACAGTCACAAGTACTGTGACGGATGCACACAGAGAAAGCGCAATGAGTATATGAGAAATTATATGCGAGAAAAACGCTTCAAGTGTTAGCATTCAGGACTGAAAAAGTCAAGGAAAATCAAGGGGTTTTGAAGCCTCGTCAACGAGGGGTAGGCATAGATGTCCTACCCCTTATTTTACCGCAAAAATCCACGGTGAACGCAACAATAAGTGAACCGTGCAAGAAGCGTTTCAGGCGAGTAATGGGGGCTTTTCAAGCCCCTTATTTTTTAGCAGGATAAAGCCGTGTCTCACCACGGCAATTCACACCGCACGGCAACGCCGAGCGGAGAGAAAAAGTCAGATGTTACAAGGCTTTGTGCAAAAACGGCGTAGGAGACGACACCGTATCTCCATGCGCCAAATTCAAGAAAAACAGAGTACGCACCATAGACGGCATAAGGCTTTTATGCCTCTTTTGCGTATCTCACCCTTGCGCTAATCGCGCAAACCAAAATATTATGAAAATTTACGGAGGTAAACCCAATGTCAACCAAAAAGAAAAATAATGAGGCAATGCCTGCAATAAGCGTACGCCTCAGACAAGACCAAATCGATGAGTGCGAAAGGCTTTATCAAAAGCTTGGGCTCGAATCGAGAAACGATTTTATTCGTGATGCGATAGATTTTTATTGCGAATATCTTGCCTCGCCTTCGTCGGTTAAATTCCTAACGCCGGCTCTCGAATCTGTGATCGGCGCGAAGATCCGTGACAGCGAATCACGCATAAGAGATATCCATTTTAAAAATGCTGTTCAGCTTGCAAAGCTCACACGAATGCTCATGACCTATTACGATTACAGCGATGACGATATGGAAGAATTGCATGAGGATGCTGTGCGTGACGTTCGTGAAACTCTCGGTAAGCTCCGCTATTGATTGCGAGGTAGTGTATGGCAGGTCTTATATTCAAAGCACCGTACTATAAGCCCGGACACAAGACCGAGAGTGGACAGAGCCGCGGAGGACTTGCAAAGTACGTTGCCACACGCGACGGAGTTGAAATCCTCCGAAGCGGTATGGCTGAGTATATCGGAGAGAGGCGTGGCTCTCACGGAATGTTTACTGACGAGGAAGAGGTGGTAAATCTCTCCGCCGTCGGTAAAGAAATGGATGAGCATACGGGAAATATATGGGGCTTGATATTCTCACTTACAAGAGAGGATGCTGAGCGCCTCGGATATAATTCTGCGGAGGAATGGATGAATCTTCTTCGCTCTCGACGAAATGATATCGCAAAAGAAATGAACATCGCTCCCGAAAATCTTCGTTGGTATGCGGCGTACCATAACGCCGAAACGCATCCGCACGTGCATATGCTTGTGTGGTCGAGGCGACCGCAAGAGCCATACCTTTCCACAACCGGAATTTATAATATCAAGCAGACCATTGCAGGGGACATCTACCGTCAAGAGCATCTGTGCATTTATAAAAAGCAGACTCAGGCGAGAGATGATCTCAAGGAAGAATTCCGCGCGAGAATGCGTGTGCTTGAATATGAAATCCGTCGAGGGGCGTTTGATTTCAGCCCCCAGCTCGTTCAAAAATTCTCTCTGCTCTGTGAAAAGCTCACCGCCCATAAGGGCAGACGGCAGTACGGATATCTCGATAAGCACACGAAAGTAATCGTCGATGATATCGTTAAAACAATTGCCGCAGACGGAAGAATATCGGAGCTGTACGATTTATGGTATAAGTGTCAGTGTGAAATCCGCCGCACCTATACCGATGAGATTCCCGACAAGATTCCGCTTGAAGAAAATAAAGAATTCAAATCGCTTCGCAACAAGGTTGTCGCCACGGCATTCGAGATTGGACAGATTCCAACGAAACGCCGCCGTGAGAAAAATTACGATTATGATGAATTGCGCGACCGTGCAGGGCACTTTTATTTTCTGAAAGATCAAGCCGAGCAAAATAACGTTATGGCGATGTACCGGCTCGGCAGATATTATCTCGAACGGACGGAGGATATGGAGTCTGCGGAGTATTGGTTGGAGAAAGCGGCATATGAAGGAAATACCGCCTCCATGTATCAGATCTACAAGGCATACCGTGACGGCAAGTTTACGAACACACCGCTAAATAAAATGAAATTCCTTCGCATGGCGGTGGATGCGGAGCTAAACTATGCGGAGTACGAATATTCAAAAGTCCTCAAGAAATGCAATCCCGAAATGTCGCGTGAATATCTCGAACGCGCCGCCAAGGACGGTTGCTCTCAGGCGGAGTATGATTACGCAAAAATACTCGTTGAGGAAGGACGGCAAGAGGAAGCATTTGAGTATTTCGAATCTGCCGCCCGAAAGGATGCGTGGTGCAAAACGAGCCTTGGACTTTTATACTGCTATCGCTTCGATGAGTGGGATCTCGGCATGGAGCATCTGAACGGAGCTGCCAATCAAGGCTTCACCCCTGCGCAAGAAGCGGTGAAAGCAATCCGCCATAATCTAAACGCGCAGATCGTGTTCGGAGTGTGCGATCTTCTTTATTACGCCTCCAATATCATTGACGATAGTGCCGAGGAAATGGATCAGGGCGTGAATATTCCTATCATCGATAAGAAGCAGCGCCGTGAGATTCAGGCGAAGAAGCAAGGTCTTACGATGGGAGGAATGTGATGGCAGTAATTGATAACAAATTGATAACTCTGCGCGGTATCGCTGGATATTCTCTCGAACCTGTGGTATCGTTGTGGTACGCAAAGAAAAACGCGCAAATTTTAAGAAAGGAAGGTAATTAAATGGCAAACAAACGCAGACCGCAAGGTGATGGTACTATCAGAAAAAGAACCGATGGGCGATGGGAAGCCCGTATCATCATCGGTCACAAAAAAGACGGCTCACCCATGTACAAGTCGGCATTCGCAAAGACACAAAAGAGTGCCCTAAAGCAGCTCCATCAGCTTCTCGACCTTTACCGAGATATCGACCTCACGGAAGAATGCCGAATGACACTCGGCGAGTGGATGGACAAATGGCTCGATGAGTATATGATATTCGCCGTCAGAGAATCCACGCTTGACAGCTACCGATGCCTTACCGAAAATCAAGTAAAGCGGTTTATAGGCGATAGACAACTCTCATCGCTTACGACCGCCGAGCTTCAAAAATTCTACAACAAAATCAAAAAACAAGGCAGAGTGAAGCCGACGAGAGATGGCTCATACGAGATCGCCGACAGTATGGTGCGAAAAATTCACATGATGCTTCACGAAGCCTTGGATACAGCTGTGAAAGAAAGGCTGATAGCAAAGAACCCGACGAACGGAACGACGATACCGAAAAACAATTATCCCGACAAGCAAATCCTTGCAGATGAACAGCTTGACAGATTTCTCGAAGAAATTAAAAACGAGGAATATTGGTGTGACTTCTTCTATGTTGAGGTGATGACAGGACTGCGCCGTGGAGAGATTTGCGGACTCAAATGGAGCGATATCGACTTCGGCGCAAGCAAGCTCCGAGTGGAAAGATCGGTGAGCGTTAAGAAAGGCGGTGGCGTGAGGATCGGCGAAACCAAAACAAACACCGGCACTCGCACGATCATCATGCCGCCGAGTGTCAGCGAGGTACTGTTAAAGCGAAAGCAAACGGCGATAACCGCATGGGTGTTCCCGGCATTCTTAAATCCCGAACAGCCGATACACCCATCAGCAGCCTATCGAAAGCTAAAGGTTATATTGAAGCACGCAGAGCTTCCTATGATACGCTTTCACGATCTTCGCCACACCTTCGCAACCCATGCGATGAAGGGCGGTGTCGATGCCAAAACGCTCTCGGGCATCCTTGGTCACACGAACGCCTCGTTTACGCTCGACACCTATACCCACGTAACGAGCGATATGCAAAGGAACGCATCCGCCGTCGTAGGCAATATGATGCAAAAAATAATGATAAAGGAGTAAACCATGGCAAACAAAAGAAAACAGGGCGAAGGCACGGTACGCCTTCGCAAGGACGGACGGTGGGAAGGACGAGTCGTTGTCGGTTATGCCGACAACGGCAACCCACGGACGAAAAGCGTCTTGGCAAAAACCAAGACCGAGTGCCTCGAAAAGCTCGAAGCATTAAAGGATCAATGCGGAAGAACCACCGACAGACTCAAATCGGATATGCCGTTCGGCGATTGGATAGACTTCTGGTATCAGAATTTCTCCAAGCCGAAAATAAGGAAAACCACGCAACTGAGCTACGAGGGGCGAATCTATACGCATATCATCCCCGAAATCGGTAAAATACCGCTCTGCAAGCTCACGCAAAACGACCTGCAACAGTTCTACGCACGGCTGAAAAAAGGCGGTCGCAAGAGATTCACCGATAAATACGGCGAGGGCTTATCCGACCGAATGGTGCGCTCTTGCCATACCACTTGCCGAACAGCACTTGAAAAGGCGGTTGCGGAAAGGCTTATCTCAACCAACCCTGCAATCGGATGCAGGCTTCCACCGAAGAAATCCAAAGAGATGCAAGTGCTGACTCAAGTTGAAATCCTACGCTTCCTCGCACAAGCCAAAGAGGAAGGATACTATGAAATGTTCCTCCTCGAGCTGACTACGGGAATGCGACGAGGGGAGATTATAGGGCTGAAATGGCGTGACCTCAATCTGCAAAGCGGAGAGCTACACATCTCAAGGCAGGTAGTAAGAACAGGAAAATCGGTAGAGGTGAGCGCACCGAAAACGAAATCTTCGATACGCACGATCCTCCTTCCGCCCGATATGGTTGAGCTTCTCACAGAGCTGAAAAAGCAGACCAAAAGTGAGTGGATGTTCCCATCGCCCGTGAAGGAGGGAGAACCGAGAAACCCCACGGCGGTGTACCGACGATTCCAACTTATCCTTGAACGCTCCCACTGCAGGAAGATACGATTCCATGACCTGCGCCACACCTTCGCAACGATGGCACTTGAAAACGGTATGGATATCAAGACTCTCTCCGCTATGATAGGTCACATCAGCTCGGAAACCACGCTGAACATTTACAGCCACATCACCGACACCATGCAACAGCAGGCAGCGGTTCGTATCGACCGAGAAATCGGCGGTACAAACGCAGAAATGCCCGAAGCACCGCCTCCCAAGGTAAGTGCCGAGCCAAGCCGTGATGTCGCCACAGAAACGGTTTTTGAGCCATATAAGCCGAAGATAAGAAAGAGTGGCACGGGTTGCGTGACGATGATAAACGACCACCTCTACGAGGGACGGTTCACGCCGAGAGTTAACGGCAAACGCATCTCCAAGAACGTATACGCCAAGACACGAGGAGAATGTGAAGAAAAGCTGGCAGAGCTGATAAAGACGATGAAAGCGGAAATCGCGGAGATGAAAAAAGTAGCGAAGAACGCATAACGAAAGAGGGCTGAACAAAGCGTTCAGCCCTCAAATTTTGCGGTGCAGTAGGCAAAGAAAGGCAAATCGGTTGAAAAGTTCATAAAAATATGATATAATAAACTCATCGAAAAATAAGAATTTGTAAGGATTGAAAGTATGATTGTTTTAATAACGGGAGCATCGCACACAGGCAAAACTGCACTTGCTCAAAAGTTGCTCGAAAAATATAAATACCCATATCTCTCAATCGACCACCTTAAAATGGGGTTGATTCGTAGCGGAAATACAAAACTCACTCCAATGAGCGACGATAAGAATTTAACCGCATACTTATGGCCTATTGTTCGTGAAATGATTAAAACTGCAATTGAGAACAAGCAGAACTTAATTGTTGAAGGTTGCTATATTCCGTTTGATTGGCAAAATGAATTTGACTCCGAATATCTTGAAAGCATCAAATATTTCTGCCTTGTAATGAGCGAGAAATATATCAGAAACCACTTTAATAACATAAAGAAATATGCAAATGCCATTGAAAATCGTTTGGATGATGAATGGTGTACAATGGAGAGTGTATTGGCAGATAATGCAGAAGTC
>JBGVHJ010000043.1:0-6892 GCA_045122255.1 Eubacteriales bacterium
ACCACTTGGATTTGCTTGTCGGAGTGTGACAGAATAAACGCGGCAGTTTCCATTCGCTTACGGTTGACGTATTCGGTAAGCGTTTCTCCGCACTCTTTTTTGAACGTAGCGGAGAGATAGCTTGCGTTGACGTTCATAAGCAAGGAAATATGCTTGAGAGAAAGGTTTGCCGTCAGATCAAAGGAGATCAACGTGATGACGCGCCCAATCAGGTGAGAATATTTTTTGAGCGAATGCTCCTTTACGAGCAAGCAATATTTGCGGATCATTTCCTTCTGCAGGTTCAGACTATCATCAACGGTACAAAGCTCCTCTATTTTCTTGGCAAAGGCAGAGGATAGACGATTTATGTGCAGTGGATGTACCTCGCCGAACTCTGCCGCTTTTCGCAAAAGAGTATTTAAAATGATAAGATAATTTTTACGGTTTCGGACGCTGTCCGCAAGGCGTTCCTCCGTTCCTTGATTGAGAATCGATGATGCAATCATATCTACCTTGTGAAGCTTGCCTTTACTTACCGCCTCGATCAGCCGTTTTTCGTTCTGATAATTCTGCTCAATAATTTCAAGGGAAAGCGTAGAATTATCGCTTTCAACATCCTCAAATATACCCGAGGTATATACGGGACGTCGTTTATCGGGAATCTCATAGCTGACGGTCTCCACGTTGAAATGATTTTCTCCGCCAAAAATAAAGCTTCCAAGGGTGTCGATGATACTGAACAGTACGTTTTCTTCTTCCACGATGGGTAGACTTCTGTAATAATTTTTCAATTGTTCAAGCTTGGATGCATCAAGGTCAAGCTGTTTTGCCTTTCGCTCGTAATACTCTACCTCGGGAAGTGAAGGAATATACGGCCCCACGAAGAAATAGCGGTTTGTGATACTATCGGGGATTTTGAAAAAGATATAATTGCATCGGTATTCGTCAAAAAATCGGTAGATCGTATTTTCCTTTGCCTCCGTCGGAGAATTGACGAGCAGCTTGGCATAATTGCTTTCTCCAAACAGCATAGCGCGCAGTCCGCAGTCTATCTCATCCGAGATATGATGCTCGGGATCGTCAACGATATGGCTCGATATGTGAAGCTTTCCGAGAAGCATAACGGTAAACTCAAGATCGTGCAGAATATCCACGGTATCGCCTCCTTTTTAAGTATTATACAACAATCTTTATTAAAAATCAAGATAATAACAAAAATAATACTATAAATTCAAATTTTTGTTCTAACCGTCGGTATATATTTTGTGGTATAATTACACTAACCATAAATATATTCGGAGGTAAGCTATGAATAAGCAACTCTCTCTCCGTCCTTTTGGCGTAAAGGACAAGGTTGGCTATATGTTCGGAAACGTAGCCAATGACTTAACATTCATTATGGCAAGTATGTTCCTTACCGTATTCTACACGGACGTTCTGCATATCAATGCGGCTCTTGTAGGTGCGATGTTCCTTATTGCACGTGTTATCGATGCCTTCACCGACACGGCGATGGGCAGAATTGCCGACAAGGTAAAGGCAGGCAAGGGTGGCAAGTTCAAGCCCTGGCTCGTTCGTATGTGCGGCCCCGTAGCGCTTGCAAGCTTTTTGATGTATCAAACGGCAGTAGTTAACACAGAGATGTGGGTGCGCGTTGTTTATATGTTCGTAACCTATCTGCTTTGGGGTAGCGTATGCTATACCGCCATCAACATTCCTTACGGATCTATGGCATCCGTTATGAGTGCGGAAGCAGATGACCGTGCAGCGCTTTCCACATTCCGCGGTGTTGGCTCTCTCATTCCTCAGGTTCTCGTTGGCGTTGTTATGCCTATGTTCCTTTATACCACGCTTGATGATGGAACAAAGGTCGCTAATGCAGGCGCGTTCCCCATCGTTGCTCTGATCCTTGCAATTGCATCTGCAGGCTGCTATCTGATTTGTTACAAGATGTGTACCGAGCGTATCCCCGTTGACGATTCCAAGAAGGAAAGCGTAACCTTCGGTCAGACCGTTAAGGCGCTCTTTTCCAACCGTGCGCTGATCGGTATCGTTATCGTTTACATCTCCTTCCTTGGCGCACAGATGCTCAATCAGACCATCAACAACTACATATTCAAGGACTATTTCAACAACACGATGGGTCTTACCATCATCAATGCGGCAGGCTTTGTTCCCGCGCTCGCGCTCGCTCCTGCAGCTGTTCCGCTTTCGAGAAAGTTCGGTAAAAAAGAGGTTGGTATCGTTGCGGCTATTATGGGATCTGTTTCCTATGTGCTTCTGTTCTTCCTCCACACGAGCAATATGTGGCTCTACGTAGTTCTCAGTATTCTCGGTTCTCTCGGATTTGGTCTGTTCAACCTCATCATTTGGGCATTCATCAGCGATATCATTGACGATCACGAGGTAAAGACCGGTGTTCGTGAGGACGGTACGATCTATGCAGTCTGCTCCTTCTCGAGAAAGATCGGACAGGCAATCGCATCCGCAATGGGTGCTTGGTCGCTTGCACTTATCGGCTACGTTGAGGGCGCGGCAAAACAGACAGAGGCAGTTAATAACGGTATTTACAATATCGCTACTCTCGTTCCCGCAATACTCTATATCATCGTCGGCGTAGTTCTCGCATTCGTATATACGCTTGACAAGAAAAAGGTTCTTGAGAACGTGGAAACTCTCAAGGCAAGAAAGAACACAGAAAACACTGACGCTTAATTCGTCAAAGCAAGGGAGTGTCCGTGCAGGACACTCCCAATTTTCATAAGGAGAAAACATTATGAGACAGATATTGAAATTTAACGATAATTGGGAGTTTCTCAAAGGAGTATCCGAGATGGGCGCCGCAGAGGTAGGAGAATCCATCACGATTCCTCATACTTGGAATGCGACCGACGGTCAGGACGGCGGAAACGACTATTTCCGTGGCACTTGCCTTTACAGAAAGGTGTTCCGCTCCGACTTGCTCCCGAAAGCAAAAAAATACTATCTTGAGATAAACGGTGCGAATTCCTCTGCCGACGTGTATATGAACGGCAAGCGTCTTGCGCATCACGACGGCGGATATTCCACTTGGCGTGTGAATATCACGGGTTATCTCCGCACGGAGAATACGCTTTGTATCTTGGTAGATAACGCTCCCAACGAGGAGGTTTATCCGCAGGTGGCGGATTTCACCTTCTACGGCGGTATTTACCGTGACGTAAACGTCGTTTGTGTAGAGGAAACGCATTTTGATCTTGAATATTTCGGCGGCAAGGGACTCGTTATTACACCCGAGATCGCTGAAACTGCGGCGAATGTAAAAATTGACACCTACGTAAACGATATGGAAAAGGGCGACGAGATATCTTTTTGCATTTTTGATGCAGACGGAAATGCAGTCGCACAGTGTCAGAGTGCAACCACAAGCGCCGTTCTGACGATTGAGGACGTACACCTTTGGAACGGTAGAATTGATCCCTATCTCTACACGGCAGAGGTAGCGATCATTCGCGGGGGCGAGAAAATCGATCAGATATCCTCGCGTTTCGGCTGCCGTACCTTCCGTATTGATGCTGAGACCGGTTTTATTCTCAACGGAAAGGAATATCCGCTCCACGGTGTCAGCCGTCATCAGGACAGATGGCAGATCGGCAATGCGCTTCTTCCCGAGCATCACCTTGAGGATATGGATCTCATTTGTGAGGTCGGCGCAAATACCATCCGTCTTGCGCACTATCAGCACGATCAGTATTTTTACGATCTTTGCGACGAGCGCGGTATGGTGATCTGGGCAGAAATTCCTTATATTTCCCGTCATATGAGCGGCGGAAACGACAACACGATGTCGCAGATGCGTGAGCTGATCGTACAGAACTACAATCACCCTTCAATCTGTGTTTGGGGACTTTCTAACGAGATCACGATGGACGGCGCGAAAGATCCCGATCTGATCGCCAACCATCACAAGCTCAACGACCTTGTTCACGAGATGGACAAGACCCGTCCCACAACGGTAGCTTGTATCTCCATGTGCGATATTGATGAAAAGTACGTTCACATCTCCGACGTAGTATCCTATAACCATTATTTCGGTTGGTACGGCGGAAGCCTTGACGAGTATGGAACTTGGTACGATAAGTTCCACGAAAAATATCCGAACAAGCCCATTGGTTGTTCGGAATACGGCTGCGAAGCGCTTAATTGGCATAACTCGAATCCCGAAAGCGGAGATTACACCGAAGAATATCAGGCGATCTACCACGAATCTCTCATCCGTCAGCTCTTTACGAGAAAATATATCTGGTCCACTCACGTTTGGAATATGTTTGACTTCGGCGCGGATGCAAGAGCCGAGGGCGGTGAGAACGGTCAGAATCATAAGGGTCTTATCACCATCGACCGTAAGTACAAAAAGGATGCGTTCTACGCGTACAAGGCATGGCTCGTCTCTCCCGACGTTGATCCCTTCGTGCATATCTGCGGTAAGCGTTACGTTGACAGAGTAGAGGAAGTTACTAAAGTAACCGTGTACTCAAACCTTCCCGAGGTTGAGTTGTTCGTGAACGGCGAGAGCATCGGCAAAAAGAGCGCCGAGGATCACTTCTTCTATTTCGAGGTTCAAAACATTGGAGAAACCGAGCTTGTTGCGGTTGCAGGTGAATGCAGAGATGAAAGCCGTATTTGCAAGGTTGACAAGATGAATCCCGATTATATTCTGCGTGAGCAGGGAGCGGTGCTGAACTGGTTCGATATCACCGAGGTGGAAGGCAGATTTTCACTTAACGATAAGATCGGAGATATTACAAAGACCTTACGCGGCAAGCTATGGATGATGGGGCTTTTCCTTACCATGGCAAAGAAAATGAGCGGCGGAAAGTCAAAATCAGCCGATAAAGACAAAAAGAAGAAAAAGAAAAAAACGGGGAATCCCGAAATGGGAAGCGGCGTGATGAATATGATTGGAAACTTTACCGTTCTTCGCTTCACGGGTATGCTTGGTATGCGTAACGTTTACTTTACCAAGGAAGAGCTGCTGAAGATCAACGCCAAGCTCAACCGCATCAGAAAGCCAAAGGAGAAGAAGTGATATGCCAATGAAAATGACGTTCCGTTGGTACGGCGAAGGAAACGACCGTATCAAATTATCGGATATTAAACAGATTCCCGGAGTTGACGGTATCGTTTGGGCGCTTCACCACAAAATGCCCGGTGAGGTTTGGGAATGTGATGAAATTGCCGAGGTCAAGCGTCAGCTTGATGAATACGGCTTCAATATGGACGTCGTGGAGTCTGTGAACGTACACGACGACATAAAGATCGGTCTTCCCACACGCGACGGATACATTGAAAACTACAAGACCACAATCAGAAATCTTTCAAAGTTCGGTGTAAAGGTTATCTGCTACAACTTTATGCCCATATTCGACTGGACTCGTTCCAATCTGTTCCACCCCGTAGGCGACGGTTCTACTGCGCTGTTTTACGAGAAGAATATGATTCAGGACGATTACAACGCGATGGCGAAGTATATTCTCGACTTTACCGAAAAGTACAACATGTCATTTCCCGGCTGGGAGCCTGAGAGAATGGCAAAGCTTGACGAATTATTCAAAGCGTATGAGGGCGTTGACCACGAAAAGCTTTGGGGAAATCTCAAATACTTCCTTGAAGCTATTATGCCCACCTGCCGCGAGTGCGACATCAAGATGGCAATACATATGGACGATCCGCCGTGGGATATCTTCGGACTGCCCAGACTGCTCATCAACGAGCCTAACATCGACCGTTTCTTGAAGATGGTGGACGACGAATACAACTGCCTGACGCTGTGCTCGGGAAGCCTGAACGCTGACCCCAACAACAACGTAGCAGAGATCGTTCGCAAGCATTGCGACAGAATTGCTTTTGCCCACATCAGAAACGTAAAGCACTTTGAAAACGGAGATTTCTCCGAGGCGAGCCACAGAGATTGCGACGGAGATACGGGTATTCTTGAGATACTTAAGGCATATCACGATTGCGGATATGAGGGATATATCCGTCCCGATCACGGCAGACACCTGTGGGATGAAGGACCCGGAAACGTTCGTCCCGGCTACGGGCTTTACGACCGCGCCCTCGGCATTATGTATATGCTGGGCGTTTGGGACAGCCTTGAAAAATTCGATAAGAAATAAGGAGATTTGATTATGATACAGCTTCCTATCAACATAGATTACAGCGGCAAGGTAGTTGTCGTTACGGGCGCGGGCGGACTCATCTGCGGCGCAATGGCAAGAGCTTTCGCTCAGTCGGGTGCTAAGGTAGCGGCTCTTGACCTCAACGAAGAAGCGGTTAAAAAGCTTGCGGACGAGCTTAAGTCAGAGGGATTTATATGCGAGGGATACAAGGCAAACGTGCTTGACCCCGAGGCTCTTGAAGAGGTACATAAGGCAGTCGTCGCTGACCTTGGCGAGTGCGATATTCTCGTAAACGGCGCAGGCGGAAATAATCCCCGCGCTACCACCGACAACGAGTATCAGCACGAGGCAAAGGAGGGCGGCAAGTCCTTCTTTGATCTTCAGGCAGACGGCGTGGATTTCGTGTTTAAGCTCAACTTCCAGGGAACTCTTCTTCCCACCCAGACCTTTGCAAAGGATATGGTGGCAAAGAAGGGCGGATGCATCCTCAACGTTTCCTCGATGAACGCTTACACCCCTCTTACCAAGATCCCCGCATACTCTGCGGCTAAGGCAGGTATCTCCAACTTCACTCAGTGGTTGGCTACCCACTTTGCGGGCACCGGCATCCGTTGCAACGCTATCGCTCCCGGATTCCTCGTTTCGGCTCAAAACTACAAGCTTCTCTTCAACGAGGACGGCACCCCCACCGCAAGAAGCGCAAAGATTCTGAACGGTACTCCTATGGGCAGATTCGTTGACGCGTCCGA
>JBGVHJ010000044.1:0-27805 GCA_045122255.1 Eubacteriales bacterium
CTCCGCCGTGAATCACAAGTGATTCACGCTTGGCAAAAAAGAACACGCCGAAAAGGAGATTTCGCCGCGTGCGCGCGGCGACCAACGCTCCGCGCGTTGGATCGGCGGTCGCTTTTGAAAAAGCGACGCAAAACTTTCAAATTGACAACGTTCATCTGACCCATAAATCAAAATTTGAAGCAACTATATTTTTTTGGCTATTTTCTCGCAAAGCTGACCGAGGGCTTTAAAATCCATCGCGTTTTTGTATATATCTTCAAGCAAAAAATGATAGACCTTCGCTTCGCCGAGGGCATGGATCGCGCCGTCGAGGCAATCGCGGTAAAGCCTTGCGGCATAACGCAATTCCCCTCTAACCTCGCGCAATTTATCGGTATGTACGAATCTTTTCGGATTGATAAATCTTTCGCTTTCGTCTGCCGCGGACGATTCTTTGCCCTGCTCGTTTGATGAAAGTATAAACGCTATTTTCTCATTTTCGAGAAAAATTCCGTCGGTTTTGTGGGAGCTTACCGGGTCATAGGAAAATCTCGCCTTTCCGTCATACCCCATAAGCACTCCCGAAAGAGTATCTAAAAACCAGCCGCCTACACCGTAAAAATTGCCGACCTTATAGGTCTTGATCGCGTTTTTTTCAAAGCTGTCAAGCTTTTTTTCTCCGGTCATTCCCACCGCCGATAAAATCGCAGGCTTTACCGTCATTTTTCCGCGATCCATCCCCAGCGAGTCGGCAAGTCGCAATGCCGCCGCCTGCAGCTTTTCAAAATCGGTAGCGCGGCGCAGAAGAGAGTCGGTAACTGCTCTGAGATTTCCGCAGGAGCGCAGATATGAATAGGCGCGCTTGTATGCGGCGCTTTTTTTATTTGAAAGCGCAAATATCTCGTTTTTCTGACCTCGCAGCAGCTCTCTGTTCCAGAATTCTCCGAAATTCAATATCTCCTCTCGCGCCCCGGGATAGGTGGGCTCAAAGGTGTGGGGCGCGGTGCCGTCGATTATTCCCACCGTCTCATCTCCGCCTGAAATAAGCACCCCGTCGATCGAGCTCGGATCGGACGAACAAAAATAATACTCAACCGTCCTTCCTCGCCGCTCCGCCACAGCGGCAATCTTCTTCATAAAGCTCGACTTCCCCGTACCGGGCCCTCCCTTTATGACGTAAAGCTTATCTGCCAAACCGAATATTTCCTCAAAATAGCTTTTAAATCCCTCCGACGAATTCGCCGCGGCAAAATAATGGTGTTGCATAGAAAATGTCCTTTCTGCCTTTTTCTATACATTCTATGCGAGATAAGGCTTGTTTGTTTGCTTTTTTACATAAATTCAAGGGAAAACCTTAAAAGTCTTCCCTTGAACTATGTAATTACTGTCTCGCCATAATCGTTACGTTGACGGGCTCGATGCCGCTGTATTCGTAAACCACAGAGTTGATCTGCGCAAGCTGTGCGGGAGTGAGCTCTGTCGAGCACTTGACCACAATGCTTGCAGTCTCGCCGTTGATAACGGCAACGCACTTTTCAAAGCCCTTGGAGACAATTACCGATTCGATATCGGACTCCTGCTTCATCTCCTCGGAGATCTGCTTGATCTCGGCAACGGCTTCAGCCTTCACCTCGTCGGTCGCGTTTGCATTCTCAACAACCGCGTTGAGCACCTCAAGAGCCTCGTCTCTCGCTCTCTGACGGCTTACCTGAACGGTGGAAAAATAGCTGTCGGTGGATACGTTTGTGCCGTTATCTCCCGACGTGGGGTTCTTGGAATTGTCAAGCTCGCCCGACATTCCGTTGCCGCCGGTGTAATCGTATCCGTCATCCTTGTCGCCGCCTGAGAAGAAGATCCAATTCACGCCTACCGCGGCACCGATAAGCAAGACGGCGCAAGCTATTATAAGATTGCGTTTGCCCGATTTCATAAAAAAGTTTTTGACTGCTTTGATCTTGTCGTTGATTGCCATAAAAAATTCCTCCGGAAATATTATTTGGTTACAGTATATTATATTTGCATAGCACTCATTATATGCCAAAAATCTGAAAAGGTTTTATAAATTGCAGTTTATCGGTCTCCACGGCGGTGTCTTGTTGAAAGTTTTGCGTCGCTTTTTCAAAAGCGACCGCCGATCCAACGCGCGGAGCATTGGTCGCCGCGCGCACGCGGCGAAATCTCCTTTTCGGCGTGTTCTTTTTTGCCAAGCTTTTTTCTTTGCGCCTCTGGTACCAAAGAAAAAAGCGGGTAAACAATTATAAATCGCTTATGTAGTAAGGGGAACCCCCCACTTGTGCGGTTCCCCTCTGCCAAGCCCTTGGCTTGGCATTCACCCTTCGGTGGCGCTTAGGAAGGATAAAGGAGTTTCGCGCTTGCGAGCGCGACCGCCGATCGCGGCGGCTCCGACAAGCCTTTGAAAAGGCTTGAGCGAAACTTCCACAAAGACACCGCCGTGGAGACCACTAAACTGCAATTTAAAGCCCAAAAAACAAAAGTCCTCAAATTGAGGACTTTTGTTTTATGTATTGAATTTATTAATATTTCTCAAATCTCTGAACTTCGGTAACGAAGACGATCGCGCCGCCTACCATTACCTCTGCGGGGAACTGATTATAGATACCCGAGGGCATATCTGCAGGGGGCATTTCGGGAACGCTCTCTTTTCTTCTCTTACAGTTCTGATGGATCACCTCAAGTGCCTCGTCGAGTCTCGCATCCTCAACGCCCATAAGCACGGTGGTGTTACCTGCGCGCAAAAATCCGCCCGTGGTTGCAAGACGGGTATGCTCAAAGCCCTTTGCCGCCAGAGCCTGGCAAACTCTGTTGGTATCCTTGTAGTTTATAATCGCGGTTATCATTTTCATAATATGACCTCTTTCCGTTTGTAAAAGCAAACAATTCATATATATACATATTCATTTTAGCATATTTTTTATTCATTTGCAATAGCTTTTTGATAAAAATTTGAAATTTTGTAAAAATCGTTTGCCACACAAGAAACATCAAAAACCAACCTTTATTTGCGAGCAGCGACTATTTCTTCTCTTGCATCCTTTATGAACGCCATAAAATCATCTAAATCTATCAAGGCGTATTGTTCCGTATGCCCCCAATGGTTGACCTCAGTGTATTTATCGGTTATAGTGATCGGTCGAAGCGAATCATAATATCTTCCAAACTCTTCTCGCAACACCTCTTCGATACGATTTTCATCTACATTTTCTACCCAATCGATATAAAAATCAAAATAGGTTTTACCTTCAAGCTCCATATAGGATATTACTTCAAAAAAAGTTAAATATCCGGAAAAGACGTATATCGTCTCATAATCCAGCTCGTAATTTGCGCAAATGTACAGATACTGACTATCACATTTTACGCTATCAGCAACATTCTTGCCGTTTTCAAATATTGGCTGATACATTCTGATACTCTCAAAGTAAGGCACCTCTAAATCATCTATTATACTTTCTCCACGCCCCGCCTTGTTGATCTGAAATGCCGCGATAAGAGGCTTGCCAAGGTACGTTTCGGGTATATACTCCTCACTGTAAAAGCCTATCCAAGAGTATTTCTCTTTACAGCAATATTCTTCTGTTTCCATCTCATGGGTACAAATATAATAAGCGCAGACAAAGTAAAAATCATCAGGCTCGTAATCCACCAACACGGGTACGTGACCGCTTATCATATAATCTATCTTTCTCTCAATTCCCGGTTCGGGTGGTTCAAAACACATATTCTGCCAGTCTAAATATTCGTATAGTTCGCCCAAGATCCTGCCCTTCGGTGTAAAGGTTTTTTCAGTGTGAGAATTATCATCATCACGTGCAATACTTGTTTCATCAGTGTCTGACGCCTCTTCGGTATTTACAGGCTTATCGTTGATAACACATCCCGACAAGGTCAAACAAAGTGTTAAAGCTATCAAAAAAATCGCAAAAAATCTTTTCTTCATATCAGTGCCCCCTCAGAAATTTAATATTTTTTCGTCCGATCGGCTGATTTTTCGATTTCAGTATATCACAAAATCAAAAATCCGTCAACCCTCTCACTCTAATATACAGGAAAAACAGGCTTTGGTAACAGAAAAGCAAAAAAATAAATAGAGGCATGCAGGGGTGAGTGCCCTACATACCTCTATTTATGCTCATTTTCCCGTTTGGGTTAGGAACGGAAAGTGAAATTTGTTTTTTGGTAGAATTACTTCTGCATACCGTTGAGCGCCTTGGTTAACTGGCTCTTCTTGTGAGCAGCGGCGTTCTTGTGGATAATGCCCTTGGATGCGGCAACGTCGATCTTCTTGGAAGCAGACTTATAAGCAGCCTGTGCGCTTGCCATATCACCGGAAGCAACTGCAGCGTAGTACTTCTTGATCTCGGTCTTCATAGCAGACTTGAACATCTTGTTCTGAAGAGTCTTCTTCTGAGTAACTTTTACACGCTTCTTTGCGGATTTAATGTTCGGCATTTTCTCAACCTCCGTATAAATTTTTAAAAATGCTCGGCGCGCCCTCCGTCTGAGAGGGTACATCAGGCTTTGCCGCCGCATACTCGTATATCATACCACATTTTTTCATTAAATGCAATAGTTTTTTGAAATTTTTTTCTTTTTTTTTATTTTTGTTATAATTAGCCAAAAAATCCGCCTATCACAGCGGGTATTTCCGCCAAAATCTCGCTTGCAGTAAGAGCATACTGCCCGATTCTTTCCGCCGCGACATCTCCCGCGCACCCGTGAAGAAAGGCTCCGACCGCCGCACGACGCAAGATCGCCTCGTTTTCTCTGCCACCGCCCTGCTTGTAGGCTTTTGCTATCAAAGCGCCGATGATTCCCGAAAGAACATCGCCCGAGCCTGCGGTCGCCATCCCGGGATTTCCGCTTTGGTTAATATACACAACGTCACCGTCGCTAATGGCGGTATTGTGATCCTTAAGGAGGCATACGATTCCCTTCTCGCGAGCAAATTCAGCCGCAACCGACGGGATATTTTCAAGAATTTCGGGAATATTTTTCCCCGTAAGTCTTGCCATTTCGCCGGGATGGGGGGTAATTACCGTCCTTTTCCTCTGCTCGGCATCAAGGTGAGACCAAAGGCTTTCGTCCTCCGAAAGGATATTAAGACCGTCGGCATCGATCAGGAGAGGACAGCTTATATTTCTAAAAACCGACTCTGTCAGCGCGCGCGCCATCTCGCTCTTGCCAAGTCCGCAGCCAAGCACAACACCATCGCTTTTGGCAACGCTGACCGCAAGTCTCGCCGCTACGTCCGAGGCATTTTCATCATATCCGTAAAGGGAAAACACCGCCTCGGGCACAAGATTTGCCAAGGCTGCATAATTCTCTCTCGCCGTGAATATTTCGACCACACCCGCGCCGCATCTGTAAGCCGCGCTTGCCGCGAAATATGCCGCGCCGCACATAGAAAGCCCACTCGGATCATAAGAGCCGCAAACCATAAGCACTCTGCCCGCGTCGCCCTTGTTCATTTTACTTTGAAGCGGCGGAAAAAACTCCGCCGCTTCAGTTTTATTTATATATTTTTTCATCATTTAGGCTGTACAAAGGTCACAGACTCAATAACGATGTCCACAACGGGCTTGGGTGACTGAGTACCGGGATTGTCAACCTTGCAGGTAGCGATAGCATCAACAACGCTCATTCCCGCAAGCACGTAACCGAATGAAGCGTACTCAAGGTCAAGGGTTCTGGAATCGTCGTGCATTATAAAGAACTGAGAGGTAGCAGAGTCCTTTTCGGTAGTTCTTGCCATAGAAATTACACCGCGAACGTGCTTAAGATTGTTGGTGTGACCGTTATAGGTGAACTCTCCCTTGATGGTATCCGCTCTCTTAAGAATATGCTTTCCGTCCTTGGGCTCGTATCCGCCGCCCTGGATCATAAAGTTCTCTACTACTCTGTGGAATACGGTGCCTGTGTAGAAGCCCTCCGCAACAAGCTTCTTGAAGTTTTCAACGGTCTTGGGAGCGATATCACGGCGAAGAACAACAACGATCTCGCCGTAATCCTTTACCTTAATAAGAACGTAATCGCTCTGCTGATCGGAGGATTCAAAATCCTCGACCTTCATCGAGTCGATCTCTTTAATTACCTCGGACATCTTTACGTCCTCGCCGTTACCGGTTACGGTGGTGTCGTAAGCCGCCTTTCCGGTAGGAGCAGACGAGCAAGCCACAAAGCTTGCGCCAAGCGTCAGCACCATTACTGCACAAATGCAGATCTTCAAAACATTTTTCATTTTTCAAATTCCTTTCAAAAATAATTCTTTACTATTGTATCATGTCTCCGCCATCTTGTCAAGAATAATTTTAACGTTATTCCACTAAATATATAAAAAACACCGAATTGATTTGAGGTAAAAATGGAAACCGATTACAGAAAAGCCGCAAATATCACAATAATAATTATAGGCATCCTGCTACTGCTCCGCCTTGTATTTCAATATGCCCTCGGCGCGCTGATACCGTTTATATTAGCCGCCATCATTGCCCTTCTCATCTCACCGCTTGCGGAAAGGCTTTCCAAAACGCTGAGGATAAAAAAGCGCATCGTTTCGGTCGCCCTCACTCTTCTCATCTTCTCTGCCATAGCGGTTGCCTTGTATTTTGCCGTCTCAAGGCTGGTAAGTGAGCTTGGAGCTCTGGCAAACAGACTTTCCTCCGATCCCGAGGCAATAAGCCGCGCCATAGAGGAGCTAACCGCAAAGCTTGAATGGCTGGGGGATCGCTTTTCCTTTATCGGCAAGATACTTGAATCGGACGCAATTAAAAATCTCGGTCTTGACCTCGACCGCCTTTTACCCGAAGCCATCTCTTCAATAATATCATCTATAACCGAAGCTATCCCCTCAATTGCCGTCGATTTCTTCTCAAAAATCCCCAACGTCCTCCTTTTTGCGGTGGTTCTCGCGATCTCCACCTTCTATTTTTGCTCGGACGGAGAGCGCATATTTGCTTTTTTCTCATCTCTTTTGCCCGATCACTGGCAGAAAAAGCTACCCGATATCCGCAAAAGACTTTACCTCACCATGACGGGGTACTTCAAGGCCTATCTGCTCATAATGCTCTTAACCTTTTGTGAGGTCTTTTTAGGTCTGTCGATACTGGGCGTTGAATATGCGTTTTTGATAAGCATATTAGTCGCCGTGGTGGATATTTTGCCGATACTCGGAACGGGAACGGTTCTTGTTCCTTGGACGGTATTCTCCTTCGCTACGTCAAATTACAAGATGGGCATCGGACTTTTAGTGATATACGGTGTCGTATCCTTGGTCAGACAGGTAGCCGAGCCTAAAATAGTTGGCGACTCATTGGGTCTTCATCCTCTGGCAACCTTGGCATCGATCTATATCTGCGTTAAGCTTATCGGCATATCGGGATTTTTTATAGGACCGGCGCTGGCGCTTCTGATAACAAGCTTTTTCAAAGCAGACAAAGCAGGCACAGAAGCCGAAATGCCGGCTGTCAGATCAAAACAAAAAGATGCGGAGAAATAAGCTCCGCATCTTTTTCTGTTATTTAGCTATACTGCATATTATTTCGGCACACTTATCAAATCCAATGCTTCCGCTGTCGAGCACCAGATTGTAATTGTCTATCATTCCCCACTCACGCATAGTGAAGGAACGGTAATAAACTCTTCTTCTCGTGTCCTTATCCTCTAGATACGATTCGATCTTCTTTCCGACGTCACCGTAAATTTCGGTAACGCGATTTGCACGGAACGGAATGTCGGCGCGTATGAAAACGTGAAGGCAATCCTCCCTGTCTCTCAAAATATAATCTGCACCGCGACCGATAATTACACAGTTGCCCTCTTCGGCAATGCGCTTGATGACCTCTGCCTGTGCGATCTGTACACGGTCGGCAATAGACAGACGGTTAAATCCGTTACCTGCCGCATTTACCGCGATGGCATACAGAAGACTGTTCTTATAGGTTGCATATTCGTCGTATTTTTCAACGATCTCCTTGGATATTCCGCTGGACCTTACGACCTCCTCGATGATCTCAGCATCATAAAATCTGTATCCGAGCTTCTCGGCGACGAGCTTTCCGATAGCACGTCCTCCGCTTCCGAATTCACGGCTGATAGTAATTACGTTCTTCAAAATATCGCAACCTCCCTCTGCACCTTATTGAAATAATTATACCACAGCGTTTTTTACTTGTCAACACTTTACTTGGCTAAAATTTAAATTTGATTTCCGCTATAGCGTTTTTTGGATTCAGGATGCAGCATTATTCTATTTTTGGTTTTGTTTTAAACTAATTGTTTATATTTTAAGTGAAAATTCATCGAATTTGTCGAAAGTTTTTTGGTGTCGATAAAAACAGAATCCTATCAATATCGGTTAAAACCCGCACGTATCGGCTCGCAACAGAGAATTTTCGGTCGCACGATTTTCCTTGACCCGGCGGAATGTGGCTGATATAATTTTCTCAGGGTTTGCAGACACCGACGGGACAGTATCCCTTCAACAAAACATTATTCTGATTCAAAGCAGGATCACAACATCCGTGCTTTCAAAGAAAGGAACGCAAAATGAAAAAGAAAAAGAAAATTCTACTTATCGTATCTATCGCAGCCGCCGCAACGCTTTTCTGCGCACTTGCCGCATGCTCGGCTTATTCGGGACTTATTATACCGCTTCCGTACGAGGACGAGACCGTTTCCTCACCCGAGCATGCAGGAGAAAGCGAGCCTGCGGACAGCTCATCGCACTCCGACCAGATCGAAAGCATCGAAAGCGATACACTTCATAGCGGCGACGATGACGGCGAGCCGCTTGAGACCACCGACAACACTTATTTAGAAAATACCGAGGAAGAGCCCGAAGTTTCGCCCTCCCTTGAGTTCACAAGCCTTGGAAACGGCACCTGCGCCGTCACCGGCATCGGCGATATAACCGCGTCATATATAGTCATACCGCAAAAGAACCCCGAAGGTGAGGTCGTCGCCGAGATCGCAGAAAAGGCATTCTACTCCTGCGAATTTATAAGAGCCGTTGAGATCCCGTCCACCGTTTCGGTGATCGGAGATATGGCATTTGCCGATTGCTCGGAGCTCGTATACATTTCGGTTGATAAAAGCAACAAGATGTTTACAGACATCGGCGGCATTCTCTTCTCTGCGGACTTGTCACGAATCATCGCCTTCCCCTCTGCCAACGGTGCTTCAAGCATATTCCTCCCCATTAGCGTCGAGATCATTTCACCGATGGCATTTTACGGCTGCGACAATCTGAAGACCATCAGCTACGAGGGCTCGTTTGAGGATTGGAGCAAAATAACCGTCGGAGATATGAATTACAGCCTTTACACGGCATCTATCAAATGTAAGGAAACGGATTAATTATACCGATCAAATTATTAATTTCGTCTTGACATATCCGCCTTTGAATGGTATACTAAAAGAGTAATATTGCGCCACAGGCGCGCCAGGAAAGGACGAATTACCATGTACGGAAAAAATGTATGGCTTATTGCCGACGGATTTATGAGTGACACCGAAAAGGGCGACCTTGTCAGCCATGAGGCTGTATGCGTGCTCAACCTTTCGGGTAAGGATGCTAACATCAACATCACCCTCTATTTTGAAAACGACGAGCCTATGCGCGGAATTCACGCCGTCTGCAAGCACGAGCGCACAAACCACATCCGTCTCGACAAAATAGTTACCGATGACGGCAGAAAGATCCCCAAGAACACTCCCTACGCAGTTCTCGTCGAAAGCGACCAGCCTATCGTTGTTCAGGCTTCCCGTCTCGACGTATCTCAGCCCGAGTACGCTCTTATGACCACTATCGCATATTGATATCGGCAGCACAGGGAGAAACGGTCTTCCTGTGCTGTTTTTTTGAGTGTGTTTTTCTTGCGAATCAGATTTCCTGATTTTTTCGACAAAAAATCACTAAAAATTCAGCAAAACCTATTGATTTATTTTGAAAACAGTGGTATACTCATAGTAGTAAACATTTTGACGGAGGTATATACCAAATGACAGGAAAGACAAGAAGAGAAAACATACTTGCGGAGCTCAAGCAGGCAACCGGCCCCATCAACGCTACCAAGCTGGCTGAGATGAACGGTGTTACCAGACAGATCATCGTTGCAGATATCGCCCTGCTTCGTGCATCCGGTAACAATATTCGCGCTGAGCACAAGGGATACGTTCTCGACAGAAACGCAAATGAGATCAGAAAGCAGATCGTTTGCCGTCACGGTAAGGAAGCTACTCTCGAGGAGCTTTATGCTATCGTAGACAACGGCGGACAGGTCATCGACGTTCAGGTCGAGCACTCGATCTACGGAATGATCTCCGGAAATCTTGACATATCCTCAAGATACGACGCGGATCAGTTCGCAGAAGCCCTCAAGGCAACCGGTGCCGCTTCGCTGTCCGATCTGACCGACGGAATCCACCTTCACACCATTACCGTGAAGGATGAGGCAAGCTTTGAGCGAATCTGCAAGAAGCTTTCCGAGCTTGGAGTTCTCGTTGAGGATTGATTTCAATAATCAAAAAAATATTGCCGCAAATGCATTTGTGCATTTGCGGCAATATTTTTTATTTAACCTCTTCAATAACAACGTCATCGAACCAAACGGTTCCCGTGCCGTTGAGCGTCAGGAAGAAGTGGTCTATGCAATTTTGCTTATTTCCGTTTGCCATCACTCTTTCCTGAGCGGTAAAGGTGAAGGTAACGAAGGTCCAATCGGTGGTTCCGCTTACTCCCTCGCTGCGATTTACGGTATTATCGGCGGGAGTCGCGTGCTGATACTGGATATTGGCGATATAAGCCTCACCAACCACGTTTTCGGTCTTGATATAGCCCGAAACGCGGTATGTCTTGCCACGTACGTCATCGAAGCTGTAGGGGAAGCCCCATACGCCCTCGGTATACCAAGACGTCTCACCGGTGGTGATATTCTGGATCTTTACGCTTCCGGCGCCGTTGTGACCGACTGCGGCATCCATGGTACAGTCGTAGCTCGATTTCCACCAAGCGTACTGCCAATCAGTACCGCCAAACTGAGTTTCAAAGGTGTTGTTGGTGCTGAAGAGAGGAAGCTGATAGTTGGGAAGATCCTTCCAATCAACCTCAGCCGCATCGCCGATAAGTGCGCTATCGTGCTCCGCGGTGGTCGTAGCAAATAGCCAGGACTGTGAAACCGTGAACTCTTCGCAATTGCCAAGTTTGGGAACAGAATTTTCAGAGCAGGAATGGATATCGTACCAAGACCAGCAGATCTCAACGTAGGTATCTCCCGAGTCGGAAAGGATCGTGGACTTCCAGCCGCCCTCGACGGGATCGGGATAGTATACCGACTCTCCGGGGCTCAGGAAGAAGCCGTAGAAATACTTACCGCTGATAGCGGTACGGGGTACCGGGAGCTTAGGAATACGGATAAGCTCGCCGCCGTTCTCGTAGATAACGTAATCGTAAAGGTCACCGTTTTGATTTTTGTTATACACTCTGTCCAGAATAGACATTCTCTCAAGGTGATAGTCGAAGGGCTCGATCCTGCCACTTGATGCCCAAGAGGAGTTATTGTGCCACGATTCGGAATCAGCGGTCATTGAGCAATTATAGATAAAGGAAAATTCCTGCTTTGCAACGTTCCAGAAGCCGATAAGCTCGTTTCTCTGTTCCGTCTTGAGTCCTGCCTTCTGACCGGTAAATACTATTCTGAACGCGCCGGGGACCGCCGTGAAATCAACCGCGGTATTGTAAAGTCCGGCAACTCCGCTCTCCTGATATGCAAAGCCCATATCGATGGGATTGTGCTCTGTACCGATCCAATGATCGTTTGCGGTGGTTGAACGGAAGCGCATATAGCGGTTCTGAGCAAAGTCGGCGATAATCTTATTGCCGATATATACCGAGCTTCCGCTTGTGGTCTTGCGAAGCTTGGTGAGAGGCATATCCGATATAGCTTCAGTCGAGCAGATCTCTCTGCCGTCCGCCTTAACGGTAAGTACAACTCTCTTGCCCGAAAGGCTATCCGCGCTGAAGGCAAAGAAATTAACGTCACTTGCCTGCTTGAGAGTAAAACCTTCGGTAAAGGTATTAACTACTCGGCTTCCGTCATATACCTTAACCTCTACGGTCGCCTCTGCGGCAGGGCTTTCACTGTTATATACAATAGCCGCGTTGATGTTGTTTCCGTCCACGCTAAGATAGGGCTCGATGAAGCCTGCGTCGGCGCTCGCACGGACGAACACGGGATAAGAGGTAAGTGTCTTCGCGCCGTATTTTGCCTTTACACGGAGGTAGTAGCCGCCGTTTGCAGGAGTGTAGTCAAGTCCGTCAGCTCCCGATATTGCACTGTAGCTTCCGCTATAGGTAGCGCTCTTTTCCCAAGTGATATTTGTCAGACTGTTCGCGTCTGCATTGCCCGTGAAATCACCGTAAACCGACAGCTTCTCACCTGCGACATTAACACCTTCGATTCTTAAGAACGAAACTCCGTCGGCATAGATCGGCTTATCCTCAGGCTTATTTCCGTTTTCAACGACTCTGGTCGTAACGAGTCCCATATGGTCAACGTATACGGTCTGATCCGCTCCTGAAAGGAAGACTCTCAAAACCGTAGGACCGCTCTCGTCAAGATTGCTTGCGGCACGTCCAGAGAATATAGTAGTGCGGATCTGTCCGTCCTCAACTACCACGAGATTGTATCTCTTGACGTCCATATCAAAGACAAACTGCACCTTGAACCATTTGTCTCTCGGGAAATCCTGGGTATCAAACGCTCCGGGATTTGCCTTTGCATCGGACACGAGATTACAGTGGTGGTTATACTCACCGTTTATCTGCATCTGAACGTAGTCGTCGGCTCCCTGAAGTGCATCGGAGGGTATGTAAAGGTCAACGCTTATTGTGACCTTGCCGGATGTGGTATTTTCAAAATTATTTTTATTTTTGATCCACGAAGCCGTTTGCGACTCGTTATGAGTCATAGCCAAAACCGCTTCTCCGCTTCCTGCGGGGTCAACAGCTATCTCGCGCGTAGCACCTCCCCCCATAGCAAAGAGAGATGACCACGTGCTATCCGTAAAATCGTATCCGTATACGTTTTCCATAACGGTTTCCTCTTCTTTTTCCTCGGTAGTTTGTTCGTCCTTATCGGAGCTTTCTTCCTTTTCGACACTTTCGTCCGATTCGGAGCTGTCCGTCTCCTTAGTAGTGCCTGCAGGAGTCTGAGACTCGCCTTCGTCGGGCGCGGATTGCTCCTCGCTGATGCTTTCCGACTCGCTTTCGCTCTCATTAACGGTTCCTCCGCCGGTACATGCGAACAGCGGTAAAACCATGGCAGACATTAAAGCTATGGAAAGTATTCTTATCCAATTTTTGCTCATTAAAAGGTCCTCCTTAAATCTGTTATATATGAATTTTAACACAAAAAACTTCATTTGTAAATATGGTTTTTATGAAAAAAGCCGCTTTCGCGGCTTTTTTTCATATATTTTTACCATCTGTTAAATTCAGAAAGCTCAAGTCCTTCGTTGTTTTCAAGCGCCCAATTCACTGCCCACGTTCCGGGGAAAATAAGCAGGCTGTTGCCTCTTACGTCTACCACGCGGCGCGTGTCGCCCGAAAGAGTGAGGTTCTTGGGGTCTCCGGGGCATTTTTCGATATATCTGATCTGGTCGTGGGGGAGATCCATTCGTGAGTATCCCACGCCGTATTCGCTCTGCATTCTGAATTTAAGAACGTCGAACTGAAGCATACCGACAACTCCGACGATAACTCGCTCCATACCGCTGTCGGGAAGGAAGAATATCTGAATAGCACCCTCCTCTGCGATCTGCTCCATTCCCTTCTGGAACTGCTTACGCTTCATAGAGTCTATCTGCTCGATCACGGCGAAATGCTCGGGAGCGAAGGTGGGAATTCCCTTGAACTGAACCTTTAAGGGAGGCTCGCAGATAGTATCTCCTATCGAGAAGATGCCGGGGTCGAATACACCGATAATATCGCCTGCATAGGCTTCCTCAACGACCTCTCTCTCCTGCGCCATCATCTGCTGAGGCTGGGAGAGCTTTATCATCTTGCCGGGGCGAACGTGGAGATACTCCTTGCCCTTCTGGAATCTACCCGAGCAGATTCGCATAAACGCGATTCGGTCGCGGTGCGCCTTGTTCATATTTGCCTGGATCTTGAAGACGAATGCCGAGAAATGCTCGTCGAAGGGGTCTACCTCGCCCGAAATGGTCTGACGAACCAAAGGAGACGTCGTCATCTTAAGAAAGCTTTCAAGGAAAGGCTCGATACCGAAGTTATTGAGCGCCGAGCCGAAAAATACGGGAGAAAGCTTACCGCAACGAACCGCCTCAAGGTCAAAATCGTTACCTGCACCGTCAAGAAGGTCGACCTGATCGCAAAGAGTATCTGCGAGATCGACTCCAATGGTCTCGTTCAGCTTCTCGCGGTCTGTGATATCGCACTCGATGGCGCGAAGACGCTCGCGTCCGCCGTGAGAGGTTGAGAAGGTGAGGATGCAACGCTTCTCGCGGTCGTATACTCCCTTGAAGGTCTGTCCGCAGGAGATAGGCCAGTTCATGGGATATGTGCCGATACCGAACTCGGTCTCAAGCTCCTCCAGAAGATCAAAGGGGTCTCTCGCCTCGCGGTCCAGCTTATTTATAAATGTGAATATCGGAATATTTCTTGCCGCGCAAACACGGAAAAGCTTTCTTGTCTGAGGCTCGATACCCTTAGCCGCGTCGATAACCATTACCGCAGAGTCAGCCGCCATAAGGGTACGGTAGGTATCCTCCGAGAAGTCCTGGTGTCCGGGGGTGTCGAGGATATTGATGCAATATCCCTCGTATTCAAACTGCATTACCGAGGAGGTAACCGAAATACCTCTCTGCTTTTCAAGCTCCATCCAGTCGGAAACGGCGTGCTTGTCGGTCTGCTTTCCCTTGACCGAGCCTGCGGTCTGTATTGCGCCTCCGTAAAGCAAAAACTTTTCGGTAAGCGTTGTTTTACCTGCGTCGGGGTGTGAAATTATCGCAAAAGTGCGTCGTCTGTTTATTTCCTGTCTTAAATCTGCCACTTTTTTCTCCAAAATATATAATTATTTTAATTTTTGCCTAATCAAAATAATTATACATCAAAATATAAAATTTTGCAAGGGGGTTTTAACTATTTTTTCCTTTTTTTAACAACTGGAGGACTCATGATAACCCGTAAAATTTCGAACAATTACAGTTTAGCGGTCTCCACGGCGATGTCTTTGTGGAAGTTTCGCTCAAGCCTTTTCAAAGGCTTGTCGGAGCCGCCGCGATCGGCGGTCGCGCTCGCAAGCGCGAAATTCCTTTATTCATACTAAGCGCCACCGAACGGTGAATGCCAAGCCAAGGGCTTGGCAGAGGGGAACCGCACAAGTGGGGGGTTCCCCTTACTACATAAGCGATTTATAATTGTTTACCCGCTTTTTTCTTTGAGACCAGAGGCGCAAAGAAAAAAGATTGGCAAAAAAGAACACGCCGAAAAGGAGATTTTGCCGCGTGCGCGCGGCGACCAACGCTCCGCGCGTTGGATCGGCGGTCGCTTTTGAAAAAGCGACGCAAAACTTTCAAACAGACAACACTCATCTCACCGTTAAATCAAAAATTGATTTTAAATCAAAAACATATTGACAGTTGACATGAAAACATATATAATTAATTTATAGGTAAACACCTTACAAAATATATAAAGGAAGGATTAAAAAATGAAAGAACTTCATCTTATATGTAACGCTCACCTTGATCCCGTATGGCAATGGGACTGGAACGAGGGAGCGTCTGCGGCTCTTGCAACCTTCTATTCCGCGGTGGATATTGCCGAGGAATACGACTATATATTCTGCCACAACGAGGCACTTTTGTATGAATACGTTGAGAAATACGATCCTCAGCTTTTCGAGCGTATAAGAGGTCTTGTCAAGGCGGGCAAATGGCACATTATGGGCGGCTGGTACGTTCAGCCCGACTGTAACGTCCCCTCGGGCGAGGGATTCGTACGCCAGATAGAGTCGGGACTTCGCTATTTTAAGGAGAAATTCGGTGCTCGCCCCACAGTTGCGGTGAACTTCGACTCGTTCGGTCACACACAGGGACTTGTGCAGATACTCAGCAAGTGCGGCTACAACGGATATATATTCTGCCGACCTATGAATTGGATCTTTGATCTGCCTGCAATGCATTTCGATTGGAAGGGCTTTGACGGCAGCTCTGTTCATGCCGCAAGATTCCAGGACGATACCATCTATTGCTCCGACCTTGGTTACGCGGTAAGAGACATAAAGAGAAAGATGCGCCCTTGGATGGAGGAGGACGTTGCCTTCGCACTTTGGGGAATCGGTAACCACGGCGGCGGTGCGTCAAGACGCGACCTTGCCGATATAGCCGAGTTTGCCAAGGAAGAGGCGGCTAACGGAGTCCGCGTTTTCCATTCCACACCTGAGGAGTTCTTTGCGGCGGCAACACCCAAGGCGGAATACACCGAGGCACTTCAGCCCTGCTTCGTAAAGTGCTACACCTCTATAGCAAGGCTTAAGAGAAGATATGCCGAGACCGAAAACAAGCTGCTCATGACCGAGAAGATATGCGCCCTGGCAGCGGTTGAGACGGGCTACAAGTATGATCTCGCCGCATTCGAGGAGGCGCAGAAATGTATGGCGGCGGTGCAGTTCCACGACGTGCTTTCGGGAACCTGCATCTACGAGGGCGAGAAGAGCAGCATGCAGAGACTGGATCACGCTCTTGAGCTTCTCGACAGAGAGTTTGCGGCGGCATTTATGGCACTTTGCGGCGATTACAAGCGCGCCGTTCCTATGGAGTATCCCATTTTCGTATATAACCCCTCGCAGAAAAAGGAAGAGACTATATTCTATGCCGATTTCTTTATGCTTACCTGCATAGTTTCCGACACCGAGGGCTATGAATTTACCGTAAAGCAAAATGGCAGAGAGGTACCCTTCCAGAAAGTTAAGGAGCTTTCGCGCATAAATATGGACAGAAGCGAGCGCCTTGCTATCAAGGCTGAGCTGAATCCGCTTTCTATGACGCGATTTGACATTGCCTTCAAGGTTGGCAAAAAGCACGTCGTAGACCGAGCGCCAATAGCTGATTTTGAAACCAAGAGTGGCACAAAGGCGGTATTCGATGCCGAGAGCGGTGCAATATCGAGCTTTATTAAGGATGGCAAGGAATACCTTGGCGGCGCGGCTTTCCGTCCCGTCGTCTATGATGATAATGAGGACCCTTGGGGCTGGCATCTCAGAACCGTGGGCAAGAATTACAGATATGCCGAGCCCAAGGATGTGCTTCGCACACTTGAGAAGGGTGATCTTCTGAGCGAGATCGAGAGCATTTACGGCACCGACCACTCCACCGTCAGCGTTTCTTATAAGCTCTACAAGGATTTCGACTATGTCGATATTACCGTAAGAGCTTATTGGAATGATCACGGAAAGGGCTTAAAGCTTGAATTGCCCCTTGCTGAGGTTGGTAAATTTATCGGACAGACCGCATTCGGTACACAAACCTATACCGAAAACCTTGAGGAATGCTCACAGAGATTCGTGGCGGTTGAAATGGGTGATAAGCTGTTGACGGTCATGAAGAACGGAACGTACGGCTGCTCGATCGAGAACGGAAAGCTCTATATCAACCTGCTTAACGGCTCGGTCTATTGCGCTCACCCCGTGGGAGAGCTTCCTATAACCGATCCTGATGAGTTCAACAGATACATCGAGCCCGGCAGACACGAATTCAAGCTCCGCCTTGCGATTTGCGACAGAGATGAGCTTGAGAGAGAAGCTCAAAAGTTTGTGGAGCAGCCCTACGCGCTCAACTTCTATCCTCACGGCGAGGGCAAGACTCATGAGACGGCGCCCGTTACCCTTTCCGACGATACCGTGACTCTTTCCTGCTTCAGAAAGACGAATGACGAAACCTTTATGGCTCGCTTCTTCAATAACTCCGAGTCGGCAAGAAAATGTGACGTTACCGTTTTTGGCGAGAAAGTCAGCCTTGATTTCGGTAAATACGAGGTCAAAACTCTCCTCTTTAGAGACGGAAAGCTCTTTGAGAACGATTCGATGCTTGATCTTTAATAATTTTCCAAAAAACTTAACATGCATAAAACAAAAAGCTTGGCATACGGCGACCTGCGATAAAGCAGGTCAGCCGAACGATGTTTGCCCCTGCGGGCAAGTGATGTCGGCTCCGCCTTGTGATGTAGCCTTCGGCAATGATGCTGTGCCTTCGGCACAGTTGGCAAACATCACATCATTGCGACCATCGGGAGCAACATAATTATGAGCGAAGCGAGTAACATCACTTTTGCGTAAGCAAAAACATCACTTATTTACCACCCGAAAGTAAAATACAGTATAACACACTATACCTTGCATGGCAAGGTAGTGTGCAAAAGGGACGAGAAAATCTCGTCCCTTTTGATATTGTTAAAAAACTGCTTTACGGTAGGTAACCCTAGGCCAAGCTTTTTGTTTTATGTATTATTTTTGTCTCTTTCGTAGATCAGATAATTCATCCACTCGACGCGGCTTTTCAGTATCCTTATACAAATTCCCGTAAGCAATGTCGCCACGGCAAGCGCCAGAAAAGAAATGACCGCCACGGGATCATAGGAAAAGAATCCGCCAAGGTAAAGCGATAAGGCGGATAGAGCAAACATCGAAATATAACTTATCGCCTCAATATGTCCGTCTACCCTTTCGGCATACAGCATATATCTGAGCTGAGTCATAAAATCGGAGATCCCTCTCCAAGCAACAATAAGCAACACCGTCGCACCTGCGACCATCAGAAGCATTACGCCCTCACCGATGGCAACCGCCGCAAGCGGGAATGCGAAATCCACCGTCTTGCTCATAATATTAAGAGTGTACGCCGTAAATTTGTACACGAATACTACCGCCGCGATCCCAAGCAAGGAGACCCATATCCATACCGCCGCCGCATTCATACCGCCAAGAAAGCCAAGCCCTCTTATCTTGCAAGGGTCTCCCTTGCATCTTCTCGCGGTTGCGATCGATATCCCCAATCCCGTGGAAAAGGTCACGGCAAAGAGCGCAAACAGAGCTTTTACCACCACTATCAAGTAAAACCACATTATAGCGGCACTCTGCTCAACTTCCTGATCGGAAATGCTTTTAATTATCTCGGCTCTGTGACCGGGATCTGTCAGGCGCACAAGTGATATCAGCGCAAATATCGCGCCTATGATGAAAAACACCTCTGCCACTATCAGCGGTGCGGATTTAAAAATATCCGGAGTCAGCTTTTCCCCAAGCTCCTTCAACGTCCTTTCGCGTCTCACTGTCTTCACCCTTATCCCAGATATTCAAGTATTTCTGCGGCATTGGTGTCGGGCTTGACCTTGGGCATAACCTTTTCAACGCTTCCGTTTTCATCAATGATAAAGGTCGTTCTGACAACACCGAGCGCGGTCTTGCCAAACATAGTCTTCTCCTTCCAGACACCGTAAGCGCTGATTGCCTCGCCCTCGGGGTCTGACAGAAGAATAAACGGCAAATTATATTTTTCGGCAAATTTTTGATGAGATGCCACGCTATCCTTACTGATGCCGATAACCGCTACGTCCTTCTGCTTAAAGCCTGCATAGGCTCCCGCAAAGGCGCAAGCCTGACGGGTGCATCCCGGCGTATTATCCTTGGGATAGAAATAAAGCACCACCTTTTTGCCGAGAAAATCGGAGAGAGAGACGGCTTTTCCGTCCTTATCGTTAAGTGTAAAATTCGGAGCCTTTGTTCCTTCTTGTATCATAATTATTCTTCCTTTCAAAAATCTTTAAAAGTCAAATTCTCTTTGATCGCCCACCAGCTCTTCAAGTCTCGCGGCGATAAATTCGGGATCAGCGGTGCTATACCGCACGCTGAGCATATCTCCCTCGTGTATCTTGCCGTCACCGTGAGGCGCATCGGGATCCTTTATGACCGACACCACCATACAACGGGGCGGCCAGAGCACGTCTCTTACCTCTCTGCCAATGACAAACGCGCCCTTCTTTACGATAAGCTCCACCTCGGTCTCAAAGACCTCCTTACCGCGATTTCTGTCGGCTATCTTCATCTCAACGACGGTATCGTTGAAGGAGTGGATGCCGGAGATCTCTATAACGGCAAAGGACACCGCCACGCCGATGGCAACGGGCAGGAAATTCATATGCATTGAAAGTGCTTCAAGCGCAAAGGCAAGCGCCGTAATAGGTACTCTCGACGATGCCGAGAGGAAGGATACCATTCCGACGATCACCGCTACGGTAAGATATTCGCCGGGAAGAATACCGATAGCCACCATCGCCTTGCCGCAAAGTGAGCCCAGCATCGCGCCAATAGCAAGAGACGGAATGAAAAGTCCTCCCGTAACACCCTGAGTATTGGCTATCATCAAAAGCACGCCTCGGACGAGTATATATATTATCAGCATATACCATATTCCCTCACCCTCGACGAGAACGTCGATGAAGTGATGTCCCGTTCCCAAAAGCTCCGCAGAAAGAATACCTATCAGTGAGACCGCGGTAAATATGAGAACTATTCTGAGTATAAACGGGATATGGCTGAAGGCTTTACCCAGGATCGAATTGACCGCCTTATATGCCTTTGTGAACAGTATTGCCGCGCCGCCGCAGATAAGACCTATCACAAGGGCGCTCCACATATATTGCACCGGCATCACCGCTTCAACGTGGAAGTGGAAAAGCTTTGAGCCCACACCGAAGGCGTGGCAGAGCAGCTCCATTGTAATTGAAGCAAAAAGCGTGGTCAGCGATGCCGACATGAATATCATAGGGGTAAATCGGCGGTGAGCCTCCTCGAATGCGAAGAAGATTCCCGTCAGCGGCGCGCCTGTCGCCGCCGCAAAGCCTGCGCAGGCTCCGCCGGTCATAACGTATCGGTGCCATCCGCGTATTTTTCTGCCCAGAGTCTTTGACGTCATCCATCCCACCAGCGTTCCCATATGCACGGCAGGACCCTCGGTTCCTAGGGGCACTCCGCAGATATAGGTCAGAAGCGATGCGATAAATACGAAGGGCAGGCTTATGACGTGGTCTATCGGCACTTCACCGCGCAAAGCGGCGATCGCGCTGGGTATTCCGCCTCCGCGACACTCGGGAAAGAGCTTTAAAATGAGCGCGGATAAAAGTCCTATAAGAGCCGCACCCACAACGATCGCGGGAATAAATATCAGATTTTGTCTCGCTATCGAATAGATGCTCTCCGACCAGCCGATCACTGCGGTGGAGGCTATTTTGAAGAGGAATATCACCACACCCGTCAGCACTCCCGTAACAAGGGAGAACATTATGAGCGGCAGGAGTGTATTCTTCAGATATTTTGTTCCGTTATTTTTCATTTTTCCCTTTTGTTTCTTAATTTTTTATAAGGTCCTTAACGCCAAAGAAAACTCTTTGATAATCGTTGGTAAGGATGCAATCTATGCCCATTTCAAGGAAGCGGCGCGCCTCCTCGGGATCGTCAGACCAGAACATATTGCATCTGATGCCGTTGCGGTGACAGAGATCGATCATCTCCTTGGAATAAGGCTTATCCTTAACAAACTGAACCTTATCGAATCGGTTTTCGATAGCCGCCTCCACCATTTTCTCGTTTCCCTCTCCTGCGCCCTGGCAGTAGCCCGCCTCGGGCAGGATCTCGCGCATGCGGCAGAGCATTTCGGTGTTTGTGGACATAAAATAGACGTGCTTTTCGCAATCGTATTTCTTTATAAGCGCGGCGATCTCATAAAGCTTGGGATCGATATTTTTATTGGTACTGATGCGGATCATATCCCAGATCTTTACATGTATGTTCATAATGGCTCTGCCCGCGTATTTTTTCAATATCTCCTCAAAGGTCGCACCCTTGAGTCCCTTGTATTTTTCGTCGTAGCAGCTTCCGAAATCGCAATTCTTGAAGTATGCAAGATCTCTGTCCCAGATCGCTCCCCAACCGTCGGAAACGCGGTCAAGAATAGCGTCGTGGAGCGATACCAAGTGTCCGTCACTTGTCGCCCAAACGTCAAATTCTATCTCGTCAGCGCCCATAGCTACCGCCGCGCCGTAGGCGGGCATACTGTTCTCGGGAGCGATGGTATTAAATCCGCGGTGAGCGCAAAGACGGGGATATCCCATATCCTTGTCACTCTCCATCTCGTCGCTCGCAGATTTCTGAATCTTGTTTTCTTCCATAGTTTCGTCCTTCTTATTTTTCAAGTTCTTCAAGAGGCTCTGCGTCAACACTGTCACAAAGATCAAAGCTGCATCCGCTCTCTCCGTGCGGGTGCTTCAGCGGCATAGTGTCATCAAGGGCAAAGCGGTTGTTTTTAAAGACCACCTCGCGGCAACGGTCGATAGCGCAGATGCGCTTGCTTGATTGAGTAAAGCTATTGTTCTCTACCACTACTCGTCCGTTAAACACCTTGTCGTTGCATCTGAGGGGCGGACGGCAATAGATAGCCACGCCGCCCGCGTAGGCACTGCCCGAGAAATCGCAATCGCGAATGTTAACGTCCTCGGCATGTCCCGATTCGTACCAATCCTTCATCTCACCGCCAAGCTGAATGCCTTGATTCATATTGTAAAATTTGCATCTTTCCACCAAAGCCTTGCCACCCGTACTGATAAGGAATCCGCGAGGGCGATTGTAGCCCGACTCACAGTCTCCAAAATAGACGTCGGGAGCGGTAGATATGTTTTCAACCACGTAATGCTCGCCCGCATCGGGGACGGGGCAATCGAGAAGCAATCTTACCTCGTCGGGGGAGACAAGCGAGGCTTCAAGCACCGCTCCTCGCGCCTTGACCGAAAGATCGTCGGCATCGATGACCTCGACTGTATCGCCCACGCGGTAGGTCTGTATTCCCTTCTGCTGGAAATGGCCGAAGCCGAGCTTCAGGCTTCCGTCGGGATTTTTGCCTTCGTAAAGGTGGTAGATGCCGTGCACGTTCGCCGCATCGTCCATAAGCTGAATATACTTGCAACTTTTCTGTGATATCACTCCGCGACAGTTGACGAAATGGGTAGCATCGGCATTGACCGACAAAAGTCTGCCGCTTCCCTCTCTTGGCTCACCCACAACTCTCTCGAGGTAGATATTTTCGGTCATCTGCGCGATAACGCCCATAGACGCGGTGTGGTAAAGCCTTATGTCCTCAAGGAAAACGTCATTTGCTTCGTTGACAAAGATACCGGGATATTCACGGCTCGAGAAGGTCATTATGAAATGATTTCCCACGGTGTGATGCTCGCCCGTGTGTCCGTACATCATAATAAGGTTTTCGTCTCGCTCCTCGAGGCGCATATCCTGAAACATTCCGCCAAGAAATCCGTGATCCTTGGGCTTGCCCGTGTAGGGGAAATAGGGGGGCGATGTTGCCGAGGGGTGTCCCTGCGCGTCAAATTCCAGAGAAAGTGCGCTTTCCACCTCCCACTCCCATCCGTCGGATGGGCTATAAAAGCAGAAATTGCCGTTTTTTACACGACAATTGAAGTCCTTGCCGTCAAATTTCAAAAGGATACCCTCGTCGCCCGCCGCCATTATCTCGGCTTGGGCGTAAAAGGGAGTATTATAGTCGATGGAAAGTCCCTTTATTCGAACGTTTTCCGAGCCGTCGATCACGATGGGGTTCATTTTGCCGTGGAAAATAAGCTCTGCTCCGCCGCCCTCGACGGTGACGTTTTTCTTGCCGATAAGAGGAAGAGCGATAGGCTTCATTCCGCAATCGTTGTTGGAAATATAATATTCTTTCAGATACGCGCCGTCGGGATAGAGGTGGTAGACACCGCCGTCAAGCATAAGCGTATCGCCGTCACCCATCGCTTCGATCGCCTTGACAAAGGCAGGAGTGCAGTTCTTTTCATCGATTATAAAATCCTTGATGTGAAGCAGCATTTCATCATCCTCCGAGATATTCGAGTATTTCTTGGGCGTTGGTATCGGGCTTGACCTTCTCCATAACCTTTTCCACGATTCCGTTTTCGTCAATAATAAAGGTTGTACGGACTACACCCATAGATACCTTGCCGCACATTTTCTTCTCCTGCCAAACGCCAAAGGCTTCGATAGCCGCTCTATCGGGGTCGGAAAGCAAAACGAAGGGCAGATCGTATTTTTCCGCGAACTTTGCGTGGGACGCTACGCTGTCCTTACTGATACCGATAACCGCAATATTTGCATTTTTAAAGCCCTCGTATGCCGCCGCGAAGGCGCAAGCCTGACGGCTGCAGCCGGGGGTATTGTCTTTCGGGTAAAAGTATAAAACGACCTTTTTGCCGAGAAAGTCGGACAGAGATACTGCGTTTCCATCCTTGTCGTTAAGTGTAAAATCCGGTGCTTTTGTTCCTTCTTTTATCATTTTTGTTTCTCCTGTTTTTAATTTCAAATTTTGATTTGTGGGGATGTTACGGCGAGCCTTTTTGGAAAGTTTTGCGTCGCTTTTTCAAAAGCGACCGCCCATCCAACGCGCGAAGCGTTGGTCGCGCTCGCAAGCGCGAAATAACTCTTTTTGCGCGTTTCTTTTTTGCCAAGCTTTTTTCTTTGCGCTTCTTCTGCCAAAGAAAAAAGCGGGCAATGAATTTAGATTTTCTTTTCGGATAAAGGGGAACCCCCCACTTGTGCGGTTCCCCTCTTTTCGCCGTTGGCGAAAATTCACCCTTCGGTGGCGCTTTCGAACGATTAGGTTGTTTCGCTCGTTGCGACGAGCGACTCAGGGCTCCGCCCTAAGAACCCGCGAGCTTTTGAAAAAGCTCGAGCAAAACTTTTTGTGGCGGCTTCGCCGCGAAGACGCACCGACAAACCCCAATTTATCTTACAAAATTCGTTCTCTGAGGCTTTTCTCTTTTGGGAAGACCGTATTTTTCCTTACCGAGGGCGATAGACTTCATAAGGAATACCATATTGTTGGCAAGGGTGCGGACGGTCTGAAGACCCTCGGCATCGTTTTCTACCTCACCGGGGATCGCGCCGTGAACACTGTTCCAATACTGACTTGTGGCTACCGCCATACCGCTGTACGTCAGATATTTATTGAGCTGATCAAATGCCGATGCGCAACCGCCGCGACGGGCTACAACTATCGCCGCGCCCACCTTCATTCTCTTGTCGGACTTGTTGGAATAGAAAAGTCTGTCAAGGAAAGCGGTAAGAGTTGCGGAGGGACCCGCAAAATGAACCGGGCTTCCGATAAGAACGGCATCGCACTCCTCGAATTTGGGCGCGACCTCGTTTACAAGATCGTCTATGGTACATTTTCCCGTCTTCTTACATGCCTGACAAGCCATACATCCGCGGATCACCTGACCGCCGACGTGGATATTCTCCACCTCAATGCCCTCAGCTGCAAATATAGCCTCCGCCTCGGCAAGTGCGCGAGCGGTGTTTCCGTTGTTTTTAGGGCTTCCGTTAAGAATAAGTATTTTCATATATTTCTCCAATCTGCCTTTCGGCATGTATTTTATTTGCTTTCAAGTGTCTCGAGCAATGCCTCACAGCCCTCGTATATATCTCTGTACGTCACGTCAAATTCATCCGTGTACCACGGGTCGGCAACGTCTCCGCCACGCTCGGTGTAGTCCATAAGCTTACGGAGCTTGTTTTCGGGATCGCCGCCAAGCAGCCGGGCGGCATTGACTATATTTCTGCTATCCATACACACAAAAATGTCATAGAGCGGATAGTCTGCCCTCTTCAGCTGCACCGCGCGCTTTCCGCCGCAATCGATCCCGTGTCTTTTAAGCTCTGCCCTTGCGGGAGGATATACGGGGTTTCCAATGCCTCCCCATATCTCTTCAGTGCTGGTGGCACTTGAGGAAACGTAATATTTCTCTTCAAGACCTCGCTCGGAAATAAGCCTTTTGAATATAAATTCAGCCATTGGGCTACGGCAAATATTGCCGTGGCAAACAAACATTATTTTATACATAAAAATCCCTTACAATTCAACTTTGATCGGCGCATCGACGGTCATTTCGTCGGGAGATACAAGGCAATCGTATGCAAGTATTTCCACTCCCGACTCTGCGGCAAAGCGTAGCGCATAGCCAAAGGCTTTGTGGGTTTCGTCGTTGGGAGTAAAGGTGTGAATCCCCTTCATCTGAATAACGAACAGAATGTAGGCTTCATATCCGTCCCCCTTGGCGGCGACCAGCTCCTGCAAATGCTTTATTCCCCTCTCGGTGGGCGCATCGGGAAAGCTTGCAACACCGTTCTTCTCAAGAGTCACGCCCTTGACCTCAACGAATGCGCGCCTCTCCCCCTCTTCCACGTAGAGGTCGAAGCGAGAATTTCCGTACGTCACCTCGCGGCGCACCTTGCTCCCCTCACCGAAAACACCTCCTGCCGAGATCCACTCATAAGCGGCGGAGTTTGGCGCTTGGGAGTCCATATTTATCATAATTTTGCCGCGGTTTGTCTCCTTCTCCACCGCTATAAGATCGTATTTCGTCTTTCTCTCGGGATTATCCGAGACCGAAAGATAAACGAAGGCATCGGGCACAAGAAGCTCGCGGCACCGCCCCGTGTTTTTTACGTGGACGGTCTCTTTTTTGCCGTCCACCTCGCAATATGCGATAAATCGGTTGGGACGGGACAAAAATTTAGCTTTTATTACTTCGTTATATTTCATTTCACTTAAATTCGTGCTTGTGTTCCTCAAAAAAATCGTAATAGGTTCTCACGTTTTCAAGCTCGGTCCACTTTTTTGCCGCTACGGGCACGGAATCAAGATCGTAGACCTTCGCACCCTTCATAGAAAGCAGGAAGGGCGAGTGAGTGGCTATGATGAACTGGCAGCCGTAAAACCTTGCCGAATCCTCGATAAACCCACGGAGCTTATTCTGAAGCGTTGCTGACAGGCTGTTTTCGGGCTCGTCGAGAAGATAGAGGGCGTTTTCGCCGATCTCTCTGGTGAAATAAAAATATGCCGTCTCGCCGTTGGACATACCGTCGATCTCTTTTGGAAGTCTCTTGGAAACGTAGCTTGATTTGGTGCTTCTTTTTGCCTCGTTTCGCCTTTTGAATTCATCAAGGTCATCGAAATTGCGGAGCAAAAATTTTTCTCCGCGCAGGCTTTCATACTCGGCAAAGAGCTCCTCGCGGCGGCGGTCAACGCCCTCGTTTATGGCGCGGACGTCAAGCAAGGAATCGAAAACTCCGTCGCTTGTGACGATCTTGCTTTCCCTTGGCACACTTCTGCCGAAGGTCAGCTCACATTTGCAATATTTCAGATATTCCTCGATAAAGGGGGTGTTATTAAAGGGTGCGCTCCTCTCAAGACGAAGCTTTTCGGCGATCAGGTTGAGCAGAGTGGACTTTCCCGAGCCGTTTCCGCCGTAAATGATCGTTATCGGCTCAAAATCAAGGCGGTCAAGTCCTTTGTTGGGAAAGATCTTGAAGGGGTATACGTTTGTGCGCGAATAGCACTGCATATCCATCTTACCAAGCCTCCGATTAAAGCCAAGAATATAATCGACCTCATCGCTCTCACTCGCAAGCTTGAAGCTTTCAAGATATTTCATAAGTCTTTCCCCCTTTTCTGCTATTTTATTACAGTATATCATATTTTTCTGTAAAAATCAATAAATCTTTGATAGATATTATTTTTTATTCTATTTAGCATTTCAAATTTTGATTTGTCGGTGGGTTAGCGAGGCAGATTTACGCGATAGGCTCCCTTGTGTAAAGGGAGCTGTCAGCGAAGCTGACTGAGGGATTGTTTTGCTGTGAAATGTTACTTTTACAATCCCTCCGTCTCGCTA
>JBGVHJ010000045.1:0-19681 GCA_045122255.1 Eubacteriales bacterium
TTTACGCGATAGGCTCCCTTGTGTAAAGGGAGCTGTCAGCGAAGCTGACTGAGGGATTGTTTTGCTGTGAAATGTTACTTTTACAATCCCTCCGTCTCGCTACGCGATCCACCTCCCTTTACACAAGGGAGGCTTTCGTTAGTAATCGTCTCCCCGATAAACACCAATTTGTAAACCACAAAAAATGAGGGTCGCTTCGGACCACTTACCATAAAGCATATTCATATCAAAATCAAAAGGACGAGATAATCTCGTCCTTTTTGCACACTGCCTTGCCCACAAAGTGTAGTGTGTTATATCATGATTTTCTTTTCGGGCGGTACAAGAGTGATGTTTTTGCTCACGCAAAAGTGATGTTATTCGCTTCGCTCATAATGATATTGCTCCCGATGGTCGCAATGATGTGATGTTTGCCCATTACGCCGTCAGGCGTAACATCACTTACGAAGTAAGCATCACTGCCGCAGGCAGCATCATTTGCCCGTAAGGGCAAACATCGTTCGGCGCTCCTCATTTTTTGGGATCGTTATAATCGTTATAATAAACTATTTCATCGGGGAGTGCAAGCCCCAGCTTCTCTCTCGCCACGCGGACGATATAATCGCGGTCAACGGGACAATCGATAAGATATTTCAGCTCCTCGATCTCAACCGTCAAGCGATCCTTATCGGCTTCAAGCGCCGCTTTTTCTCTCATAAGCTCCTGATATCTCAGCACACCCGTGGCAAACATCGAAAGCGACGCAACCAATAAGATCGATATAGCCAAACGGAGAAGCACCTTTGCGTATGGCGCGTTCAAGCCCTTTTTAATTGACTTTTCAATGCTTTTTTCGGTTTTTTCGTCAGTTCCCTCGACGAGAAGAGCCGAAATTGATTCTATCGGTCCTTCTGTACCCTGTCTTTCCGTCGACATACACAAAATCTTCCTTTCTGCCGTCTGACAGCGCAAAGCACTCCTGCTCTGCTTCATCATTCGGCTTATTTTTTCCCGTCCTGATCCTTTCTTTTATTTTACCAATTATTTTACCTATTGTCAAGTGGTAGAGTGAAATAATTCCCTTGAAAATAAAGGAAAGCGGCACTGCGGCGACCTTTATCATCCTTCTTGCCGCGCGCCGACACAGCTTCACCAGCCTTCGGCTCAAAAACAAAACGGCTCTTCCAAGAGTGAAATAGTAGGCGACAAATCCCACCGCAAGACACAAATAGGTAGATCCGCGAAATATTCCTCCCGTACTTCCGTATATCAGCGCCACAGACACAACACCGACGGTGACCCAAAACACGATATCGGTAACGAAGGCGAGAATGAAATGCGCCGCGCTTAAGGCGGCATTTTTCTTCTCCTCCCTCTCGCCGTACCTGACACCGCAAAAGAGCTTTATGAGTCTTATTCCATCGTAAAAAACACCGAGCGCAACACCGCACAGAAGAGAACGAAGCAGAAGGCGTATTATCTCTCCCTGATCAAACTCAATCATTCTTTCTACCGAAAAGTCCTCTCTTTGGACGGGGGCTGTTGTCAAAATAATAAACTCCGTTGATCCTGCCTTCAATATTGACCCGCCCTGCCGAAAGATCCAAGACCGTCACGTGAAGCCCCTCGCCCTCCACGGCGAGGCTTCCGCAATCGGTCTCCATAACAACTCCTCTCTCGTCAAAGCTCACCACGTCCGAAACACCGCTTATGGCGATACCGTCGCGGCACTTGGACGAGAAAGCGTGCTCTCCCCTTCCGCTATCACTCATAAAAAAACACCTCCGCATATACTTTGTACAATATATGCGGAGGATTCTCCGATTATTCAATTACCTCGTATAGCGAAGCGGCATCTGCCTTTGCGGTGAAATCTCTCACGTCAAGCACTCTGACCTTGAGAGTTCTCTGACCAAAGCCCACCTCGATCACGTCGCCCACCTTAACGTCGTAGGACGCCTTGGCAGGTCTTCCGTTTACGGTAACGTGCTCGGAATCGCAGGCATCGTTGGCAACCGTTCTTCTCTTTATGATTCTTGAAACCTTCAGATATTTGTCAAGTCGCATTAGCCGTTAACTTTCTCCTTGAGTGCGCTGCCTGCGCTGAAAGCTACGTACTTGGAAGCGGGGATCTCAACTGCCTCGCCGGTCTTGGGGTTTCTACCGGTTCTTGCAGCTCTTTCCTTGATCTCAAAGCCACCGAAACCGGTGATCTTTACATCGTCGCCTGCTGCGAGAGCTTCTGTGATAGCGTCGAGAACAGCGTTAACTGCCTCTGCTGCCTGCTTCTTGGTAAGACCCTGTGCCTTAGCTGCTACTGCTTCTGTAAGCTGTAATTTGTTCATAGTTTTGAACCTCTTTCTTTTTATATTTACTGCCGTCGGGACCATTGGATATACAATTGCACAACCAATAAACGTTCCCTGACTATTTGTTTAGTTAATTATACCATAAAAAAAAGGAAATTTCAATAGGTTTTTTAAAAAATTACTAAAAAATGCTATTATTTTTAGATATTTTTGTATGTTTTTAAATTATTCACAATGTTTAAGGCTGTCCCACACCGCGTCAAGCTCTTCCATATTCAGTTCTTCTATATTTTTGCCTTGCGAAATTACAGTTTTTTCCACTTTTTCAAAGCGATCGATAAACTTGTTTGTCGCATTGGTCAGGGCAAGCTCGGAGTCGGTTTTCGTTTTTCTGGCAAGGCTTGTAACGGTGAGAAGAAGGTCTCCGATCTCCTCGTCAACGTCAGCCTGAGAGCCGTTTTTCATCGCGTCTCTGATCTCCTCGATCTCCTCGTAAAGCCTATCAAAAACCGCGTCGGCGGTTTCAAAATCGAAGAAGGAAGCCTTCTTGCCTACCTTCTGCGCGCGCATAAGTGCGGGGAGCATGGGAGGAATGGCACGAAGCTTGTCGGTCAGGGTGTCTCTGCTCTTCTCCACGCTCTTGATCTTCTCCCAATTTGACAGTACCTCGGTGCTGTCACTGACCTTTACCTCCCCGAAAACGTGGGGATGACGGTGGATAAGCTTTACGCAGACGTCGTTTGCCACGTCGTGGATATCGAATCTGCCCTCTTCGCGCTCTATCTGGGAGTGGAAGGTGACCTGAAGAAGCACGTCGCCCAGCTCCTCACGAAGCAAGACGGGATCCTCGGTATCGATCGCCTCGATGACCTCGTAGGTCTCCTCGATAAAGTCCTTTCTGATGCTCTTGTGGGTCTGCTCAATATCCCAAGGACAACCGCCCTCGCCGCGGAGCACCTCAACTACAAGCACAAGATCCTCAAAATCGTATTTTTCAGCATTCAGAAGATAGCTGATCTTTTCTTCTCTGGTCATTTGTTTTTCCATCCTTAATATATAATATTTTTTATTTATCTTTATTTCAAATTTTGATTTATGGGGATGCGGAGGACGCGATTTCCGCTTTCTTGAAAGAAAGCTTGGCAAAGAACTTCCCCTTAAATTATTTGGTGGTGTAGCCATATTGTCATTTTACACCATGAGGATTTCAGTCCAAGCCTCACTGCTATCGTGTTGCAAGTACGATTGAAATCCTTTATTTGAAAGAGTTGCAATACACTCGAAACACGATAGGAGATATATTTTGATTTAAATCATTACGGTTTAATTTGATAATGCGGCTACTCTATCTGCTATTTTCGGGTAAGTTTTTTGGCTCCACCTTTTTTGCAAAAAAGGTGGAAACCGCATCTCCCACGATCGGCAATCTCGCAAGTTCATCCCTTCCGATGACACCGAACAAAAGCACTGCAATAACGTACAGCACCGCCGCAAGCACGATCGCAATCAGCGTCGCGGCAGAGCCTTCCCCTATTCTCGATACAATGAAGCCGTAAGCGATCCGTGAAATAACCACCGACACCGCCGCCGCTACGGTGGGTATCAGCAGCGTGGGAACAAGCTTCGGCATTTTGGGCATCGCGCGGCAAATAAAGAAGAAATTCACCGCATTTATGATAAGATCGCAGACAAACGTACTGATGGGCGCGCCGAGCATTCCGATATTCTGATTTCCGATAAGAAAATAGGCTATCAATAGCTTAGCCGCCGTTCCGAAAAGCATCGAAAATATAGGCACGTAGGGCTTTCCGTATGCCTGCAGGGTCGCGTTTCCCACGGTTATCATGCAGGAAAGCGGCACAGAAAGTCCCAATAAGGCAAGTAGCGGAGCCGCGGTGGCAATAGCCTCGCTCTCGCCCGCAAAAAGCAGGCGCAATATCGGCTCTGAAAATAGCGTGAGCCCGAAGGATACAGGCATCGACACCAGCGCCGTCATTTTCACGGCATCTCCGAAAACCGCCACCTGCCCGTCCTCATCTCCCGTGGCTCTCGCCGAAGAGATCGCAGGTATCAGCGGCATCGCCACCGACGAGATCAGCGCAGGCGCGAGTGCAAAAAGCGGCATAGCCAACGTGGTGTAGCTGCCGTACAGCGCAAAGGAATCATCAGCGCCCACCCCCGAATTCTGAAGACGACGCAATATCATCGACATATCGATCACACGGGTCACGCTGACCACCGATGAAGAGAGCGTCACGGGGATCGCGGTGCGCAAAAGAGCGCGAACTATTCCCCTCTCTCGCGGTACGGATATATCCGCGTACGACTTACCGTCGCGCATCCGCTTGGATACCGCAAGGTAGAAAAGTGACACGGCAATTCCAAGAGCAAGCCCCATCACCGCGAAGGCGGCGACCGCTTCGGTCTTAAAACCCGCGTTCAAGGCAATAAAGGCGAAGATAAGCCCAAGGATCAGCTTAAGAAGCGCCTCGATGACCTGAGAAACGGCGGTGGGCGCCATTTTGTTTTTTCCTTGGAAATATCCACGATACGCGCTTGAAAGGCATATCAGAAGGACGGTAGGCGAGATAGCCAGAATGCAATAAGCCGCCTTTCCGCTTCCAAGGAAGATGGCAAAAGGCTTTGAAAATGCGATCATTATGCCGCTTCCGACTATTCCAAGCACGAAAAATATCATTATAGCGGCTTTGAAGATCTCTCTCGCTCCCCGTCCGCGCCTCGACGATATCATTACCGACATCGCAACGGGCAAGCCCGTTGTGGCAACGGTTGAGAAAAGCGCATAGATCTCGTAAGCCGAATTGAAATATCCCATGCCCTCGCTCCCCAAGAGCCTGAGCATGGGAATTTTGTAGACAAGTCCGATTATTTTAACTATGATGGCGGATAGCGAGAGGATCAGGACCCCCGACGCAAAGCTGTCTTTTTCAGTCCTTTTCTTATCACTCGCCATCGCACACACCGCCTTAATCGAAATAGTGAGAGATCACTCTGCGAGCCTCGCTCTTAAGCTTCTCCTCATCAATTGTAGTGTATGCGCCGTTTTCATAAAGTATGTTACCGTCGCACATAGTCATAAGCACGTTTTCTTCGGTTATGGAATATGCAACCGCCGACTCAAAGCTATAAGCGGGCAGATTGTTGAATGCACTCATATCTATAAGCAGAAGGTCAGCCTTCATTCCGACGGCGATCTCACCGCAATCCGTTCTGCCCTGAGCAAGAGCTCCGTTTCTGGTGGCTATCTTGATCATATCCGCCGCAACGGTCACAGAGGGATCAAGGTCGTTGCCCTTGTGTATAAGCGCGGCAAACTGAAGCTCGCGGAGCACGCTCAGGCGGTTATTTGAAGCCGCACCGTCGGTTCCGAGGGTGACGTTGACACCGGCATCCTTCATCTTCTTGTAAGGCATGATACCGCTTCCGAGCTTAAGATTGCTTACGGGGTTGTGTGCCACACTAACGCCCTGCTTCGCCATAATTGCAATATCTTCGTCATCCACCCAAACACTGTGTGCCGCGGTAACGGGTACGTCAAGCACTCCGGTCTCAAGGAAAAATCTCGTAGGGGTCACACCGTGACGCGCGATGCATTCATCGTGCTCGCTTGCAGTCTCGGAGACGTGGACCTGAAGTCCTGTGTTTCTCTCCTTCGCCAAAGCGCCTACGTATCTGCAGCATTTTTCCACGTTGGTGTACTCCGCGTGGAGCGACATATCTATCTTTATTCTACCGTCGGCCTTGCCGTGCCAGCGGTCAAACACCTCTATCGACTCTTTGATACGGGGATCGTTATCACAGTCAATATTGGGATCGAAGGAGACGATGGAACGGGAAAGATTTGCCTTCACACCGCTTTCTTCAACCGCTCTCGCGGTGTCGTCAAGGAAGAAGTACATATCCGAGAAGGAAACTGTGCCGTTTCTGATCATCTCGGCAATAGCGACCATAGAGCCGTAGTACACGCTCTCGCTTGTCAGCTTTTCCTCTGCGGGGAATATCTTTTCGTGGAGCCATCTCTGAAGCGGCAGATCGTCACCGTAGCCGCGGAAAAGAGTCATTGCGCTGTGGCAATGGGTGTTATAGAAGGCAGGAAGCATAAGGTTGCCGTTGCCCTCGATCACTCTGTCGGCGCTCTCGTCGGGCATTTCCTTGCCGATATATGCTATTTTTTTGTCCTTCACCAAAAGGTTTACGGAAGAATCGTAGCCGCAAAACTCGGGTAGATTAACGTTTTTAAAAAGAATACTCATTTTTTTGTCCTTTACACAAATTCTTTATAGAGTGAATTTTCGGATATTACGAAGCTTTCGATGCCCTCGACGTCTTTCAGCGCGTCAAGTATCTCAACGCCCTCCTTATAATGCTTGCTATCCTTGGGAATATCGGGCAAAATTCTGCGCAGATACGGAGCTAACACGTTCAGCTCATAGGAAAGCGTAGTATCGATCCTCACGTCGCAGGTATCAAGATACGGGAAGATATTCGCTTCCTCATTCCGTCTCACGCTTGCCCAAAGACCAAGGGTGAAATCGGGAGACGCGCCGCGGAAGTTCGAATCGCGCACAAGTCTGCGGCAGAGACGGATAAAATCGGGATCGAATTTCTTGCCGCCGAGCTCAATGCCGCTCTCGGGGCGCACGCAAAGTATTTTGCCGCCGTGACTCTCGATAACCGAATGCACCGAAGGATAGAGCACCTGAATTCCCTCGAAAAGCAGGACGTCATCCTCGTCACATTCGATCTCCTCATATCGGCTCCGCTCGCCCTTGACGAAATCAAATATCGGCTTTTTGGCTCTTCCCTTTGAGAATATTTCATCAACGAATGCCGCAAGCAGCTCTGTATCAAGGGTGTCGGGCGAATCAAAATCCAGCTCCTCGACCTTTGCTTCCGCAAGGTCGGCTCTCGAAAAGCAATCCTTGAAGAAATCGTCGAGAGATACGGGGATCACTCTTTTTTCGTCCTCCTCGAAGCGGCGGAGCAGCTTATTTGCCGTGGTGGTCTTTCCCGAGCAGGTAGGGCCGGTAAGTCCCATTACTCTCGTGCTCGCACCCGCGCTGCATATAAGCTCCGACGCGCCGTCAAGCAACACCTCAAATTCACGGTCACATTTTTCAATAAATTCCTGATCTATTTTTGCAAATCCCTCTTTATAAAGGGTGGTTTTCTCATTGTAGTTCTCTTTCATAGGCATCCTCCTTAAAATATTCGTGAAAAACGCCCGAGGATCAAACAAATTTCAAAAATATCACACAAGAGAGTGCTTAATATAAAACTCGCGAGCCGCCGCTATCTTTTCGTCGGTCTTATCCTCCGCAAGGTACTCGTAGGGATATTTCTGATTGAAAAATCTTTCAATGGTGCGTTCTTCGCCGTTCTGATGAGCAAAATCCACGAATTTCGATACCGCGCCCGCTCCTGCGGCGAATATCGAATGTATCTCTTCCATCATGTATATGTTATAGTATCCCTTTTTTCCGTCAAGGCTGAAGCCCACGTTTTCATAGTTGCCGACGGTGTTCTTCTGTCGGTACATATAGTAGGGCTCGTATCCCTCGTGCTGTGCCTTGATCTGGGAATAGTCAACGCATTTTCCAACGTCGCCGCCGCGAACCGAATAAATATGGCTGAAATTCTTCAGGGCATCGCTTGCCTTCTTGACGCTGAAGGTATGAACAGTTACGTTCTCGGGGCGCAGATTCATTATCTGGTCGTATGAGCTTGAAAAGCTTGCGAATTTGTCGCCGGGCAGACCTGCGATAACGTCGGTGTTTATGATCGGCACTCCGCAATTTCTCGCAATGTCAAAAGCGCGAAGGAAATCCTCGGTGTTGTGAGATCTTCCGATTATGCGAAGCACCTCGTCGTTGAGTATCTGAGGATTTACGCTGATTCGGTTGACTCCGTGAGAGAGCGCGATCTTGATCTTGCCCTCGGTTATGGTGTCGGGTCTTCCCGCCTCAAGAGTGTACTCCTCAAGCGCGTAAACGTCGGTATTCTCCTCAACGACACCGAGAAGCCAATCGAGCTGTGCTTCGTCAAGTATTGTGGGAGTTCCGCCGCCTATGTATACCGTCTTTACTCTGAGACCCAGCTCTCGGATAAGCTCAAAATTTTTAACTATCTCCTTTTTCAGAGCGATCAGATAATCGGGTATGGTAGCGAGCAGCTTTTTAGAAGTATATGACACGAAGGAGCAATATGCGCATCTCGTTGGGCAAAAGGGTATGGAAATATATACGCTGCAATCGCGCGGATCTGCCTGCGCCACGAATTCCGCCTCGTTCAGCGCCACCTCGGTGGCAAGAGCCGCCTTTTTAGGTATTACAAAATAATCCGTAACGAGAGTCTTCTTTACCTTGGTCTTTGACATTCCCTGAGAGAAGAGCTCGGTAGCCACCTTGGAGGGTCGTACACCGACCAGCATTCCCCAGGAGGGTCTGTAACCTATGACCTCACTGCAGACCGACAGCACCGCATCTCCAACGGCGATCTTTTTGAGACGGTCGTATGTCACGTCGTCTCTGACCGCGTATATCTTTTCGCAAGATGCAAATTTTTCCTCAAGGGTCAGCTCTGCTCTTACGACCACACCGCCGTCGGTTTCCTCAAGAGCCAGCGACAGCTCGGGAGAGGCAACCTCGGGGTCCTCGGGAGCGGTGTCGGAAAACTTCTCTCCCGGGAAAAATATCATACAAAGGGTCTGAACATAATAAGAATTTATGTTACCGCTTATACTTAATTTCATTTTTCTATCCTATCCTTTTCAGCTCTTGCGCAAAGCTCAAGCCTTTTTCTTTTTCAGTACCTCACTGTCCATGCAGATGGTGACGGGACCGTTATTTATAAGAGAGACCTCCATGTGCGCGCCGAAAACTCCGCAACCGATATGACGGAGCTCGCCTGCCATAAGTCCCTTGAAATATTCGTAAAGTCTGTTTGCCTCGGCAGGAGGCGCAGACTCAAGGTAATCGGGACGGTTTCCCTTTTTGTAATTCGCCATAAGCGTAAACTGTGAGATCACCAGAGCTTCACCGTCGATATCCTTTACCGACAGATTCATTTTGTCATTTTCATCGGTAAATATGCGCAGGTTGCATATCTTTGCGGCAAGAAGCCTTGCATCCTCCTCGGTGTCGCCCTGAGCCACACCCAGAAGTATCATAAGACCCTCTCCGCATTCTCCGACGGTCTCGCCGTCCACAACAACGCTCGCCTTTTTTACTCTCTGTAATACCGCTTTCATTTCTTTATCCTTAGTTTTCATTTTTGGCAGAAGCTCGGAGGAGCAACGCCGTATTCGGGGAATTTGTGGCTTTAGCCAATATCAAGCCAAGAAATTTTTTCGAAGACAAGGCGCACCGCCGGGGGCAAGGCGCAGGCGTAGTTATCCTACGTCAAGCCGCATTGGAGGAGCAACGCAGTATTCGGGAAAATTTATGGCTTGTGCCTTACGAGAATCCTCGCGCGACACTCTCCACACCGTTCAAAGAGCGTAGCCTTGCAACGATGGAATTGTAATGCTCGATGTTCTTGCAGCTGATCTTGAGACTGATAATACCCCTGCCGTTGCTTCTCTTCTGAGAATTAACGTGCAGAATAGCCACCTTCATTTCGGAAAGAGCCACCGCGATGTCGGCAAGCATACCCACTCTGTCCTCTGTGAAGAGCTGAAGCAGAGCCTCGTAAACGTCTCTGTGACCGCCCTCTTCTGCAGACTCCCAATGAGCCTGCTTCCAGCGGTGACGGTTCTCCTCGTTCTTCATTCCCTCGATAACGTTGGGGCAATCCTTCTTGTGGATCGAGATGCCGTAGCCCTTGGTAACGAAGCCGACAACGTCATCTCCCGGCAAAGGATTACAGCACTTGGCAAACTTGACCATGCATCCGCTCTCTCCGTCGACGATTATGCCGCCGTTGCTCTTCATGTTCTTGGGCCTCTGGGTGTTCTGCGCCTTCTGAATGATAGATTCCTCGGTCACGGGAGCAGGCTCGGTCTCCTGAACGTTGAGCTTGCCTATCTCATCCTTCAGCTTGTTTCCAAACTTGTTGAGAGGTACTCCGCCGTATCCGATCGCGTTATAAAGATCGTCGGCGCTGTTAAAGCCGATCTTCTGCGCGGCGGCGGTAACGCATTCAAGTCTCTCCTGCTCGGAAAGCTTGACGTTATATTTTTTGAACTCTCCGTCAACGATAGCGCGACCGAGAGAAATATTTTCGGGTCTTGATTCCTTCTTGAACCACTGTCTTATCTTGCTTCTCGCCTCACTGGTCTTTACGATAGAAAGCCAATCTCGGCTGGGTCCCTTGGTACTGGAGGAGGTGATGACCTCAACGATCTCACCGTTCTGAATGGTGCGATCGATAGGCACGATCATACCGTTTATCTTCGCGCCGATCATCTTATTACCCACCGCCGAGTGGATCGAATAAGCAAAGTCGATTACGGTTGCGCCCTGAGGAAGCGGAATAATGTCTCCCTTAGGCGTGAAGGCAAATACCTCGTCGTGGAAGATATCGGTCTTCAGCGCATCCATAAACTCCTCGGGATCGCGCGTGCCGTCCTCGGTCTCGATAAGACGGGAGATCCACTCCAGCTTCTTATCCATATCCTCCTTGCTCGATGCGCCCGACTTATATTTCCAGTGCGCCGCGATACCGTATTCCGCGATATGATGCATCTCACGGGTTCTTATCTGAACCTCAAAGGGAATTCCCTCGCGTCCTATGACCGTGGTGTGAAGCGAGCGGTACATATTGGGCTTAGGCGTAGAAATATAGTCCTTGAAGCGTCCGGGGATCGAGTTGAACATCTCGTGGATGATACCCAGCACGGTGTAGCACTCAAGCTCGGTCTCAACGATAACTCGGAGCGCATAGAAGTCGTATATCTCGTCGAAGCTCTTGTTCTGGTTATACATCTTCTTGTAAACGCTGTATACCGTCTTTATTCTTCCCTCAAGCGCAAAGTGTATATCATTATCGGTCAGCTTTTCCGAGATCATTGCTCTTATCTGCTCGATAAGATTAAGGCTCTTGCCGTATTTGCTCTCGATATCGCCTCTTACCTCGCTGTATCCGATGGGGTCGAGGTGCTGAAGACCGAGATTTTCAAGCTCCTGCTTGATCTTCTGCATACCGAGACGGTGAGCTAGGGGCGCGTAAACGTGCATCGTTTCAAGAGCGGTAAGACGTCTCTTGTGCTCCGCCTTCGCCTCAAGCGTTCTCATATTGTGCAAACGGTCGCAGAGCTTGATGAATATAACTCTGACGTCCTTCGCCATAGCCAGCAGCATCTTACGGAGGTTCTCGATGTGCTGCTCCTCCTTATCGTCGATCTCGAAGGTGACAAGCTTTGTAAGACCGTCGACCAGCATGGCAACGTCCTCACCGAAAAGCTTCTGTACCTCCTTAAGGTCGGTCTTGTCGGAGCAATCCTCCACCGTGTCGTGGAGAAGCGCCGCGCAGATAGAATCGGTGTCAAGCTCAAGTCCGGCTACTATCTCCGCCACCGCAAGGGGGTGCGAGATATAGGGCTCTCCGCTTGCGCGGAACTGACCCGAATGAAGCTCTGCCGCATAATCGTATGCTCTCTGTATCTTCTCAAGATCATACTTTTTGCCTGTGATTCTGAGCATATCCAGAAGTCTTTTGGCGGTAAAATCACCTGTGATCGCCGCCGTATTAGTCGTATTGTTATCCATAAAAAGTACCCGTGTCTCCACCGCTATTGCGTAGGAGTCCTCTGAAAATAAAGGTTTTTAAGCTCCGCACTGACCGCAAAGACGGCGGTAGGTTTCCGAGAGCTCTATGTTGGTCTTTGCGGCATTCTTGTAGACCTCAACCGAGAAGCTGTCGCCACTCTCCTCGGAAATACCGCAAACGCGGATCTCGTCAAGTATAGAGATCGCAAATCTCAGCTTGGCGTAGCCTACGCTTATGTTAGTGCTTTCAAGCAGCTGAGACTTCAACATTCTGTATGAAAAATATGTGTGTCCGCTCATATTTTCGCGGCGCAAAAGCTTGTATATCTCTGCTATATCGGCTCTTGAAGGAAGAATATCCTCCTCGCTGGTAAATCCTGCTCCACCGAGTATCTCGCGGTAGCGCTCCGCCTCGCTTCCGTATTCGCTTTCGCAAGCGTTTGAAAGCTTAACGTCCTGAACCACCAGCTGAACGCTCTTTACTCCTCTGAACTCGTTGACGCTGATCTGGCAGAGCACGTCTACCTTCTCACCGGGATAGAATTCGAGACTTGACGCGCTCATTCCGAAGCAGACCGCCTGAAAATGATATCCGTCGGCATCGAGAAGCAGCTTTGAATGCTTGCCCGCGCCCATTGAGATCACCTTGTTAACGGTAAGCTCTCTGATAATAAAGGAGGGGGTAGGGTTAGCTACTCCGAAGGGCTCGAGAGCCGAGAGCTCGTCTGCCAGAGCCATATCGACCTCGCCGGCTGAAAGAGCGCAATCGGCAACGTATCTTACACAGGTAAGATCCTCGGTAAGCTGTTCTCTCGCGTACTCGTTTATCATCTTCTTGAACGCGTCTATATCGCAACGGCGGACGGTAAGTCCTGCCGCCAGCTCGTGTCCGCCGAAGCGAACGAGCTGATCCTTGCAATAATCAAGAGCGTTTACAAGGTTCATTCCCTTGATGCTTCTTCCCGAGCCCTTGCCGAGATCGGTGGGAGCGGGAGAGCCGTTTACGGCGCCGTCAAAGGAAATAAGGATGGAGGGCAGACCGTATTTTTCGGTGATTCGTGATGCAACTATACCGATAATTCCCTGCTGCCAGCTATCATCGTTAAGAACTATAACTCTGTCGTTTTCAAAATCGTGACTTTCTTCAATCGTCTTGAATGCCGTCTCGGCAATAGCGTTCTCCTCCTTTTGGCGGCGAACGTTGATTTCGCAGAGCTCCTGCGCCTTGACGTAAGCCGTGTGAGGATCGTTGGAGAGCAGAAGCTCAACCGCCTTTTCGGCAGAGCTTATTCTTCCTGCGGCATTAATTCTGGGTGCTAATGCAAAGCCGATAAATCCCGCGTTTATTTTTCTCTTTTTAACCGCGGTATCGCTGACCGCGCCTCTGGTGTTACCCGAAGGATTGCTTGCCGCCTCTATAAGTGCCGCAAGTCCCTCTCTTTCGGTCTCGTCGAGAGCGGCGAGTCCGTGACGAACGATGATCCTGTTTTCATCGATCAGCGGCATAACGTCGGCAACGGTACCGATAGCGGTAAGGTCGGCATACTCGTCGAAGATCCTTTTCGCGCTGATCTCCGCTTCGATCCCCTGCTTCTTTCCGCGGAAGATCTCGCAGGCGCAAACCACCTTGAATACAACTCCGACACCCGCCAGCTCCTTAAAGGGGTAGGGGCAATCGGGACGGTGGGGGTTAACTACCGCGCAGGCTACGGGAAGCTCTCCGCAACACTCGTGATGGTCGGTAATGACCATATCCATGCCAAGCTCACGGGCGTATTCCGCCTCGGCATTGGCAGTAATACCGGTGTCTACCGTAATTATCAGGCTCGTTCCCTTTTCCTTGAGCGAGTCAAGGGACATACGGGAAAGTCCGTAGCCCTCCTTGCTTCTGGACGGAATATAATAATCCACGTCGGCTCCGAGGCTCTTGAGGTAAAGGTATATAAGAGTTACCGAGGTAACGCCGTCAACGTCGTAGTCGCCGTAAACGGTGATCCTCTCGCCCCTCTCAAGGGCAAGGCTGATCCTTTCCACCGCAGGATACATATCCTTCATCAGATAGGGATCGTGAAGCCCCTCGGCATCGGGGTAGAGGAAGCTTTTCACCGATTCAACGTCCGAATATCCGCGATTGTATATCAGCTTCGCGGATACCTCGGATATGCCGTATGCATCGGCGATCGCGCCGATCGCGGCATCAGCCTCCCTGTTTCCCGGCGTGTACCGAAGCGACCACACCTTTTTCTTTTCATTCAAATTCATCGTAATCTCCAAATTTATATAACAAATATTTTTTTCAAATTCAGTGTCGGAGGATCTAACCCCCAAGCGTATACAGCGCACTCATCCGTCACTCGCTTTAAAGTGACGGATGGGTTCACCGTAATTTTTTAATCCAGCGGTTCAAACCTTTCGATTATCGCCAAGGCGGTCTTGATACCGTCCACGGCGGCACTGGTTATACCGCCTGCATATCCCGCGCCCTCGCCGCAGGGATAGATGCTTTTTTTACCGAGGGCTGTCATATTTTCGCCTCTCAAAATTCGCAGAGGCGAGCTGGTCCTTGTCTCCGCACCCGACAAAAGCGCGTCGGAGGAGGCAAAGCCTTTAATTTTTTTGTCAAAGGAAGAAAGTCCGTAGCGAAGAGACGCGCAAACGAAGTCGGGAAGCACGTCGTCCATGCTCGCGCATTTAAAATTTTCTCCGTTCATATAAGTGGGCTTAACGTTTTTCGGCTCTGTTCCCCTTTTGCCCGAAAGAAAGTCGCCAACCGTCTGCACCGGCACCGAATAGCCTCCGCCGCCTGCCGCAAACGCCGCTCTCTCGATCCTTCTCTGAAATTCTATCGCTCCGAGGGGCAGGCTTCCGTCCACAGCCTCAAAATCCTCGCATCTTACCGAAACCGCCACCGCGGAATTGGAATTTTCACCGTCTCGGGCATATCTGCTCATACCGTTGACCACAACGCCGCCGCATTCGCTTGCCGCCGCCATGACCTCACCGCCGGGGCACATACAGAAGGTGTAAACTCCCCTCTCGCCCCGTGTGTCGGAAAGAGCGTACTCTGCCGCGCCGAGATTTTTGTGACCTGCAAACTTGCCGTAAAGCGCTTCTTCGATAAAGGATCGCTTATGCTCTATTCTCACGCCTACCGAAATAGGCTTTGCTATTATGTCAAATTGGTTTTCAATAAGTGTTCTGTACGTGTCTCGCGCGCTGTGACCGAGAGCTAAAACCACGCAGGAAGCATTTATGTCTCCCGTGCTCGTCCCTGCGATAACGCTTCCGTCCGCCATTTCTCTCACGTCCTCAAGTCTGCAACGGTATCTTACCTCGCCGCCCAGTCTTTCGATCTCGGAAAGTATGTTGTCAACCACCTCTCGCAATACGTCGGTTCCGATATGGGGCTTCGCCTTGATCCTTATCTCCTCGGGAGCGCCGAATCGGGCGAAGGTATCGAGCACGTATGAGCATTTCGGGTCGTTTATCCTCGTCAGAAGCTTTCCGTCCGAAAAAGTACCCGCACCGCCCGCGCCGAACTGAACGTTTGACTCGGTATCGAGAACGTGGGTGCTGTAAAATCTCTCCATTGCCGCAACTCTGTCGGCAACAGAGTCTCCGCGATCGATAATTATCGGCTTATATCCCTGCTCGGCAAGAATGAGGGCGCAGAACATTCCCGCAGGACCCATTCCCACCACAAGCGGTCTGCCGAGCATTTTTTCATTGCCGCGCTTGTATTCAAGAGACTCGTTTTCTATTCTTCTCGCGCCGAGAGAGATGATCTTCTTCTCCTCGGCTTCTGAAAGTCCGTCAAAGGAGACGCTCACGGAATACACCAGCCTGATATCCTCTTTTTTTCGCGCGTCAACGCTCTTTTTGCAGATATCAGCATCAGCTTTTGCGGAAACTCCCGCCGCCCTGACCTTTTTCAGCGCTCGGGATACGGCATCAGAGTCGGCAGAATCAACGGGCAAAGAAATTCCGTCAATTATAAAACGCTTCTCACTCATGATTCGCTTTCACTCTCAAATTCGCTTTCGCTTTCAAGCTCGCTTTCGCTTCCGCTCTCTTCAACGTCGGGAGAGGTAACCTTCACCGTCACGGTAATGTCGGGGCATACTACGCGGCTCGTATCGATAACGTCGGTACTGTCGGTCACGTATGTAGGCACGACGGTGAAATATTTTGCAGACAGCTCGCCGTGCTTGACGGTGTAGGTCGCGCTTGTGATACGGTCGATCACGCTCTTGGGTCCCTTGACCTTTATCAGACTGTTTTCGATCGTGCTGAGATCGATTCCGTCAACGTCAACGTCTATATCGTATTCAAGTCCCTCCGTGGGAAGGGAGTCCTCTGCAAACATAACCGTGAAAGGAATTTCCTTTTCAACCAGAAGATCGACGTTTACGGTCACGTCCACTACGTCCTGAGTATCAAGCTTGATGGATGAATTAACGGGTGTGGTGATCTTGATGGGAAGAGTGATCTCACCGCTCTTCTTGACACCGCTGACGTCGATCACCGCTCTGTAGTCACCGGTGGTAAAGCTCTTGAGGTCACGGTTGGTGCCCTTGACCTTGATAGTTACCTCGGTCTTATCCATACTAAGGACAGTAAGCGGCGTGCCGTCCTCGGCAACCAGGTCACCGACGATGCTCAGCTTCAGCGTCATAGTCTCCACCGAGTTGGGATCGTTCATATTGACCATGAATATCCAGATACCGATAGCTACAAGGAGACAAACAATTCTCGGGAAAAGATCAAGCTTTCTTTTTGGGGTATGCTCAACCGTTATCTGCTCACCCGAGCCTTCATCGGGATTCTTCATAAAATCGTACTGCTTCATATCAGAGCTCTCCTCCCTTCTCCTCGTTTTCCGTCTTTGCCTTCTTACCGTGCTTTTTCTCGGGAAGGATCGACATATCGGCAACAGTCTTGCCGGTCATAAGCTTGAAAAGATCGTCTCTGAGGTCGCTGGACTTGTGCAAGCCGCCCTTGCCGATATCGTGATATCCGCGCTTCAAGAGCTTATTGTTTGCAACCGAAATATTGCCCGACTCCTCGGAAACGACGATAACCACCGCGTCGCTGACCTCGCTGATCTTGAATGCGGCTCTGTGACGTGTACCCAGACCCTCAAGCTGAGGATTATTCTCGGATATCGTCTTGGATTTGCTGGACGCGGCAACGATTCTTCCGTCTCTGATAACCACCGCGCCGTCGTGGAGAGGTGACTTATTGACGAATATATTGCAGAGCAGCTGACGGGAAACGAGGGCGTCGATAGGCGTGCCCTCGCTCATCTGATTGCGAAGTCTGCCCTTTCTCTCGATAACGATCAGCGCGCCCTCGCCCTTCTGAGAGAGCTCGAATGCCGCCGCGCTTATCTCCTCCACCATGTGAAGGGTCTTTTCATCGTCGGTGGTGTGTCTGCGTCTGATCCTCTTGAGATTCATAGAGGTGGTAGCGCCAAACTCCTCAAGCACGTCGCGAAGTTCGGGCTGGAAAAGCACCACCAGCGCAACTATACCGACTGTGTAGAAGTTTGAAAGTATTGAATTTATCGCAACCATTCCGAATATTTCGCTAATGGCATAAAGCAAAAGCAAAAGACCGAGACCTATAACCGCTCTGCCCGCGTGTCTGTCGCGAATGAACTTATAGATCATGTAGATGAGGAATGAGAGAACAACGATGTCGATAACGTTAACTATAGAAATGTTTTGGAGTGGAAATATGATATAATCGCTCAAAAATTCCAAGATCTTTGTCAGCAACGGTGCTGAATTAGCATTAATGGCAAGAAGCATTTTTTCTTCCTTTCCGTATTTAAGATCCGCCTTCGCGGTGCATTTTTAAACTCACTTAACCGGGTCAATCGCGCTTGTTTGCGCCGACACCGGCTCTCAGCATATTGTGCTTGATCTCCCAGAGCTTTTCCGAGAGGTCAACGTAGTAATTGTGAGGATTGGTAAATCGCTTTACCTCCTCCCACATTCCCTCGATCTCACGCTTGTGATGCGCCCTGATCTCCTCGAGGGTGGGGAGAGTATATACCTGCTTGCCGTCCTTGAAGATCGGGACCAACAGCTCCTCGGCGGTGAAATTTTCCATCAGCTTTCGCTTCCACACGTGAACCGGATCGAAGATCTCAAGAGGCTTTTCGTCGTCCACCGTCTCGTCGTAGAGACAGATCAGATCCGCCTCGGCTTTTCCCGTGTCGCGGCCGCGAAGTCGGTAAAGCTTTTTGAAATGAGGTGTGGTGATCTTGCCCACGTTTTCGCTTATCTTTATTTTCGGACGAATGGTTCCGTTCTCGTCCTCCACCGCGCAAAGCTTATATACACCGCCGAAAACGGGGTGGCTCTTCGCCGTGATAAGTCTCTCGCCCACACCGAAGCCGTCGACCTCGGCGCCCTGACGGATAAGCTCGCGTATGATGTACTCGTCAAGAGAGTTGGAAACGATTATGCGGCAATCGGTCCATCCCGCATCGTCAAGCATCTTGCGGCATTTGACGGTGAGATACGCAATGTCGCCCGAGTCAAGTCGGATCGCGCATTTCGTGATCCCCTTGGGCTTCAGCACCTCGTTGAACACCTTGATAGCGTTGGGAACACCTGAAGACAGCACGCTGTAGGTGTCCACCAGAAGAGCCGCGTTTTCGGGATAGATCTCGCAGAAGGTCTTGAATGCCTCGTACTCGGTGTCAAACATCTGCACCCAGGAGTGCGCCATAGTTCCCGTTGCCGGAACACCGAATATTTCGTCGCTGATGGTGCAGGCGGTAGAATTCACACCGCCGATATAAGCGGCTCTTGCGCCAAGCATTGCCGCATCGGCGCCCTGAGCTCTGCGCGATCCGAATTCGCTGACCGTTCTTCCCTTCGCCGCTCGGGTAAGTCTCGCCGCCTTGGTTGCTATCAGCGATTGGTGATTTATCATCAAGAGAATGTACGTCTCGATAAACTGAGCCTCGATAGCCTTAGCTCTTACGGTCATCAAGGGCTCACCGGGAAAGACCACCGTGCCCTCGGGGATCGCCCAGATGTCACCTGTGAAGGAGAAATCGCGAAGATAATCGAGGAATTCCTCACAGAACATTCCCTTTGAGCGGAGATATTCGATATCGTCATCATCGAAATGAAGGTCGTTTATATACTCGACTATCTGTTCAAGTCCCGCGACCACGGCATAACCTCCTCCGTCGGGATTGTCGCGGTAAAACACGTCGAAATAAACGATCCTGTCCTGCATACCGCATTTAAAATATCCCTGGCTCATGGTCAACTCGTAAAAGTCGCACAGCATGGTAAGATTTCTCTTGACATTCTTCATTTTTTTGTCCTTCCCGGGTGAAATTCAAACGTAATAAAAGCTATAATGCTCCATTATAAACAGTTATATATATTATAACAAATATTTATATAAAAATCAATAGCTTTCGCAATAGTTTCCAAAAATATTTGCGTTTTTTTACTCTTTTTTTTACAATATGGAATCTATAGTGTTTTTTAACTGTAAATTGGTATTTATCGGTGAGACGATTGCTAACGAAAGCCTCCCTTGTGTAAAGGGAGGTGGATCGCGTAGCGAGACGGAGGGATTGTAAAAGTAACATTTCACAGCAAAACAATCCCTCAGTCAGCTTCGCTGACAGCT
>JBGVHJ010000046.1:0-9153 GCA_045122255.1 Eubacteriales bacterium
CAGATTTACGCGATAGGCTCCCTTGTGTAAAGGGAGCTGTCAGCGAAGCTGACTGAGGGATTGTTTTGCTGTGAAATGTTACTTTTACAATCCCTCCGTCTCGCTACGCGATCCACCTCCCTTTACACAAGGGAGGCTTTCGTTGCCAATCGTCTCACCGCTAAACTGCAATTTATCTTTTTTTCTTAAACTTCTTCTCAAGCCAGAAGGCGCAGATCTTTGCCGAATCACCGCCGTGGAGCTTGACGTATTTTTTGATATGTCCGACCTCCATCGCTCTCTTTGAGCGGAAGAAGGCATTATTCTTGTCGCGTATCGGGGGCACTATAATGGTACGAAGACCGATGTGCTTGCCTGCCGCCGCGTCGGTCAGCAGCTGATCGCCAAGCATTGCGGTATTGGTCTTATCGGTACCCATCTGTGCCATTGCTTTTTTGAGATTTTTTGCAAAGGGCTTGCCGCTTTTGTAGTACGCAGGAAGACCCAAGGTGGCATTGAAAAGCTCTACTCTCTCGCGGTCATTGTTTGAAACAAGCGTCGCCTTGATGCCGTTTTCGTCCAAGGTCTTGAACCAATTTCTGATATTACCGTCGGGCTCGGGCATCTCGTATGGAGCCAGGGTATTATCTATATCGATAAGCAGAGCCTTGATGCCGATCTCCTTGAGAAAATCGACGGTCACGTCTCTGTATGTCGGGAATATGTAATCGGGTAAAAGCCAGCTTGACATACCGTTGCTCTCCTTTCATTTTTGACCGATAAACACTTATCCATAATAATTCAATTATATATTATACTATATTTTTACATAAGTATCAAGGGGTTTTGACGAAAAAATTCAATAAAAAAAGGAATTTCTATCGTGAAATCCCTTTTTTTACTATTATTTTACAAAATATGCCTTAATACTCTTTATTTTGTGCTCTCCGCTATACTTATTTATCACGATCTCATACTTTGAGCAACGCATTGCGCCAAATCGGCAAATAAGCTTATGCCCTATCGTCCTTCCCTCAAAAAGCAATATCTTCTCGTGACTATCCTGAGGCATATATCCGTACACGCTAAAGGATTCCACGCTTTGTCCATTGGTAAGATCCTCTTCTATCACAAGGCAATTAGAAAGCCTATCCGCCTTGGGGTTCATCCACCAATCGGGTGCGGAAAGGAAGTCTTTGTGAAGCATAGTGTATTCATCGCCATTTTTAGAAGGATCGGTATAGGGTAAGGGGGACTTAAACGTCTCTCTTATGCGCTCACCGAGCTCAAGAACGCGACTTACGTCGGCATCAGGTAAGAGTCCGCGGTTATCGGGACCAATATTCAAAAGAAAGTTCGAGCCGTGACCAACCGACATTTCATACATTCCAAAAAGCTCGTCAACACTCTTCAGCGAGTCCTCATTAAGGTCGTAGAACCAGGTGAATCTTATTTTACAATCGCATTCTGAGGGCAGGAATAACCTGCTTGAAAGCCTCTGCTCCTCGACAGCAAGCTGTGAAAAAGAGGTTTTATCCACGGTCAAGGGATTATCAAGAGACGCATAGCCGTCCTCGTTACCTACCCAACGAATGCCCGCAGTCCACTCGGGATCGCAGAAGGTAAGGATCTCGGGCTGCATTCTCTCGATCTCCGATACTATCCTCTTTTTGTCAAAAACGTGACCCTCGGAGCCGCAGCCGTCGAACCAAAGATAATCGATTTTTCCATATTCCGTTAGCAACTCTCCGATCTGATTAATAAAATAATCGTCGTACTCCTTAGCGTTTGAGAACGGAATAGCATGCTCTCCCCACTGTGCGGGAGAATAGTAAAGTCCGACCTTGATACCATACTTACGGCAAGCATCGGTAAACTCGCGAACAACGTCGCCCTTACCGTCCTTCCAAGGGGTATCAGCCACGCTGTATCTTGAATATTTTGAGGGCCAGAGAGCAAATCCGTCGTGGTGCTTTGCGGTCATAATGGCATATTTTGCACCCGCCGCCTTTACCGTACGGATCCATTGCTCACAATCAAGCTCGGTGGGATTAAAGCCCTCTGCAGGCATTTCCTTGCCGTCCCAGTCCACATGACCGGGATAAAAGGAGCGAATTCCAAAATGAAAAAATGTTCCGAATTCCCAATCAAGAAATTCAAGTTTCTTTTCGTAGCTGTTTATCATAACTCTTCCGCCTTTTCAGTTTATTTAAATAATTTTCAGGACGCTTGTACGACATTTATTATAACATCGATCTGAAAAAATGTCAATAAAAATAAAAGGGAGGCCGATAAAAAACAGCCTCCGCAAATGTAAACGTATGATTCTGAACCCATTTTTTGAGCTTTGCCTCACGGCAAACGTCGCCGTGCGATGATATCCCATTGCTCCCCCTAGAGAAAAGCAAGACGGAAAGACTATTGGTTAAAAAGCCTTATATCAGCCTTGTATATTGAATGAAATCGCGCTTCGCACGATGAAATTCTCACACCGTTCGGATGAAATCTTCAGCCTTCGGCTTCAGATGAAATTAAATCCGCCTCCCATGAACCTTGCGAAGCAAGATTTCATCGCGAAGCGATTTCATCCACGATAGTGGATTTATTCCGCCATCGGCGGATTTAGTTAAAAAAGAGAGCAAGTCGTTGACTTGCTCTCTTTTTTCTGGGGTGAGTTTGGCGAAGTTTTGCCGCAGGCGAAACTCGGTGCAGTAAGCCGTGTGCGGCTTACGTATGATTCTGAACCCATTCGCAAGCCTTACGGCTTGCTAATCGAGTTTGCCTCACGGCAAACGTCGCCGTGCGATGATATCCCATTGCTCCCCCCTAGAGAAAAGCAAGACGGAAAAACTATTGGTTAAAAAGCCTTATATCAGCCTTGTATATTGAATGAAATCGTGCTTCGCACGATGAAATCCTCACACCGTTCGGATGAAATCTTCAGCCTTCGGCTTCAGATGAAATTAAATCCGCCTCCCATTAATCTTGCATAGCAAGATTTCATCGCGAAGCGATTTCATCCACGATAGTGGATTTATTCCGCCATCGGCGGATTTAGTTAAAAAAGAGAGCAAGTCGTTGACTTGCTCTCTTTTTTCTGGGGTGAGTTTGGCGAAGTTTTGCCGCAGGCAAAACTCGGTGCAGTAAGCCGCGTGCGGCTTACGTATGATTCTGAACCCACGCCGTGGGCGTGCACCCTTGCTCGCCCACAAAAAAAGAAGAGAGGATTGTTCCTCTCTTCTTTTTTTCTGGGGTGAGTAATGGGATTCGAACCCACGGCCTTCAGGGCCACAACCTGACGCTCTAGACCAACTGAGCCATACCCACCATGTGGCGTGCCTTGAGGGACTCGAACCCCCGACCTACTGCTTAGAAGGCAGTTGCTCTATCCAGCTGAGCTAAAGGCACAGGTATTAATTTCATAAAAATGCGGCAGTGCGAATCCTCTCGGGACCGGCACTGCCGGTGGAGCGAGTGATGGGAATCGAACCCACGCGACCAGCTTGGAAGGCTGGAATTCTACCATTGAACTACACTCGCATCAACTGATCAAACGGGATTTTTCAACCCCTTTTCTTGACCGCCTATATATCATACCACAACGTAACAGATTTGTCAAGTGTTTTTTGAAATTTTTTTCAATTTTTTTTGCGCTTTTTTCAGTTGCGCAAAGTTTTGGAAAAATTGCACAAAACCTATTGAAACCATCAAGTAAATAGTGTATAATTTATTTAAATCGACCTCACACGGAGGATTTTATGGATTACGTTATAAGATTATATTTTGCAAACGGCACCGTTTCCCTTCCGCTTTCGGAAATGCAGAAGACAGAGCGCGGCGATCTTACCGCGTACTCGGCGCGAATAAACGACATCGAAGTGACATGCGAGGTAAGAAGCACCCCGAACGGTTCGGTCATGTCGGCAGAGCTTCGCGGCAACAGCTCACTTGACCTCAAAAGAATAGACTTTCCCGTTTTCTTGCTTTCACCGAAGGGCAAGACCGATCGCTTCCTTTTCTTCGGAAACAACATGCATCATTGCACCCACCGCTACCCCTGCGAGCTTGGTGAGGGCATCGAATACGCCGCCGATTGCACGGGTCTCTTCCCTACCCTTAGCGGCTCGGGAATGGCTATGGCAATGGTTGCCCCCTTTACCAACACCGTAGGCGCGGGAGTCAAGCGCGAGGGCGACAGGCACGAGTTTTTCGCCAAGACCGAATTTACCGAGGGCAAGCGCGCCGAGTGCTATCTTTCAAGCGAAAAGGTCTTTTTATCGGAGCTTATAAGTGTAGAAAAGCTTCAATCGGTCTACCGTGAAATGCTTCCGCAAAGCGGCTTCCCGATGCCCCGACTCACCGGCTGGAACACTTGGGATTATTATCTGAACCGCGTGACACCCGAGGATATTTTCGAAAACATCGAGGCTCTCAAGAATATGCCCTTTGCCGACAAGCTGAATTACATCGTCATCGACGACGGCTGGCAGAAGGAATGGGGCGAATGGGTTGAAAACGAAAAATTCGCTTGCGGTCTCGACACTGTGGCAAGCCGTATCAAGGAATGCGGTTTTATCCCCGGCATCTGGGCGTCTCCCCTGCTTATGAAGGAATGCTGTGAGGGCTTTGCCGAAAGAAAGCATTGGTTCTGCCTCGACGAAAAGGGCGAATTTATCCGCAGTGAGGGGCGCACCTGCCTCATCGACCCCACCGTACCCGACGCGCGAGAATTTATTCTTGATATTTACCGCCGTCTCTACGCTCACGGCTACCGTCTCTTCAAGATAGACTACCTCTCCCCCTTATTGAAGGTAAAGAGCTTTTACGATAAGACCGCAACTCCCTACTCGGCGCTCCGCTCTCTTATCAAGGACGTCAAGGCGGCGACGGGCGAGGACACCGTGATCCTCGGCTGCTCTCTTCCCGTTCAGTGCGGCGCGGATATTGCTCCCTCGATGCGCATAGGAGTTGATATACACAACCATTTCAGCCACGTCAAGTGGATCGCGGAAATACTTTCATGGACTTGGATGTACAACAACAGATGCACCAGGATCGACCCCGATTTTCTCGTGGTGCGCGGTCTTGAAACCGCCGACGAGCCCCTCATCTGGGAGGGCGCGCCCAACTACACTTCTCCCAAGCGCATGGCGGATATGACCGACCTCGACCTTTTCAGATCGAGGTGGAGACAGGGCGATCAGTTTAACGCGCTCGAAGCCGAGACCTGGGCTTATCTTGTAGCTCTCAGCGGCGGAAATATCTTTTTGTCGGACAAAATGTCGGTGCTGAACGAGTGCGGCATTTCGATCATTCAAAAGGCTTTTGAGGCGCTCAGCGAAGAGTGCCGCCCCGTCTACCTTGAAGGCGACGAAAGGCTTCCCTCTCTATGGACGGCTGAAAACAAGCTTTTGATCGTCAACTGGCAGGACACTCCGAAAACGATTTCTTTTGCGGCGCAGGACAAAGAATACACCTCCGAAAAGCCGTTCACGGTTAAAGACGGTATGCTTTCCGCGACCCTTTTGCCGCACGAAAGTATATTAATAAGATATTAAAAGTAAACCGTCAGCCCCTACCCGAAGGTGGGGGCTGACGGTTTAAAAGTTACTGCCATACGTTCTGCGATATATTGAGAGCTAAATGACCAATTGATATATTATAATTACTTTTCAGCAGCATCACGGTCAACATATGGCTTCATACCGAACTCGTAGAGCCATGATTCCGAAGGCTTCTCCACAAATCCATATAAATTTACCCGATAATATGCATCAGGTTCTTCGATATACAGCACAATATTCGACGGGACCGTACTTGAAGTTGCCAATGATTCATCTACCATACTTAGTCTGTATGTCTCATCAACGATGATTGTTTTATCTTCAGCTGAGTATGTATACCTGATATTCATAAAATCACCGGCAAACGTTGAAAAGTTTGTAACAAATTTTCCGTCAGAAGTTTCGTGCGACCCTTTGACATTGATATTCGTATTGTTAAAAAAGTTTTCGAATTTGCTATCGTAAATTCTACGGTACACATCTTCTGTGTAATAATGAAAAAATCCAAATATTTCCGATTCTGTTGACACATAAAATGAGTATGTCTCTCCAGACCAATTAACCCCATTTAGTTTGCAGTCATCGGGCATAATCGGTTCTAACAATTCATCAAAATTGCATATAAGAATACCGATTTCGTCTTTCTCGAAGGATGTAGCTACAACGTTTTTTTGCCAATCTTCCAGCTTTCCGTTTGTGACCACGTTCTTTAATTCAGCAAGACTATCAAAGTCCAAGGTCGCCAATTGGGTTTGACCGCTGTAGTCATAATCATTTATATTGTCGAAGACTAAATAATTGTTTCCCGATTGCTCAACTAGTGTATAATCCATTTGTGTCGCTTCGCTGTTATTCAGATCATCAGAGTTGGTATTGTTTAATGGTGGCGCATCTGTTGTTATTGATTCTTGTGTATCGTCTGAAATGTTGCCTTGATTATCATTCACATATTCATTAGAGCAACTTAATAATCCTATACACAAAGTGACTATTAAATTTAATGATAATACAAGTAATAAATATTTCTTCATCCGTAATTCCTCCTGTTCTAGTTTCCGGATATAACAATATTGGATGTGTAATTCTTTAATGCTTCATCGCATGAATCACAAAATGGTTTTGCATATCCAGCTAATACATTTTGATAAAAGTCGTATGCAGAACTTGGGTCAAATTTCTCCATTAAACACATAGTCTCATCCCTAACATCGTGTCCTGGATTATTGTAAACGTCATCCATTCCTAATGTATGTGATGTTTCATGTGCCAAATTTAATGCCATACAAGCCAATTTAATAGTTTCATCACCATTTATCGTCATAAAATGAATGACGGGGCGTTTGCCACATACAACAGCAATCCATGATACCGGTAGGTGTTTGCCCGAAGAAGCGTCACAATACGTCGCATATCTGCGGTTTGTCCACATTATATATATGTGATCATCCTCCCGTTCCGAATTATATAGCTGATTAGAAACTACCCAACAATTTTTGTGATGTTCTGTGCAACAATCAGAGCCGCATGTCGAATTCATACAGGAATTATTTGTTCCAGTAGAGCAAGAGTCTATGACAGTTGCATATTGAGATGCAACTCCATCCATATGCATTCCAATATTATAATGTCGAGAGAAGACTAAATTTGAAAAGGAATTCGCAATTTCGATATTTTGAATCAGTTGGGCATTGTCTACAAATGTTGAATCGTAATAATTTACATAGGAAATTACTTTTTTGACTAAATACCACTCATCACTTACATTTGAATCATTAGTATATGTTACCTGTGTAAGATTGATTCCATTATCATTTGATGATAATGGTACCGCAAGAACATTATTCAAACTTGCGGTTGCTTTACAGATTAACATGAGATTGCCTCGCGTGCTTCGTTCGATTTTCCACAATGTATAATCATTTTGTATGCCATATAGCTTTATTGAAGATGGATTACTGGAATTGATACCCATATATAAACCGTTATATACCGATTTGATCCTGACATATCCACCCGAATTAGCAACATGTTCTATGTTCCATTTTAATTGATTCCCAGCGTAATACTGCCACTGTTGAATATTGGTACCAGATTCAGAGGATGAGTCATCTATGTCAATGTATCGTTCTGTCGATGCATTTTGTATATAATAAGTCCCCTCCTCAGGAATTACCTGAAAATATTTTCTTTCGGTATACTCCGAAGTGCTACTGTCATCTTCACGTATCATTGATTTAATAGTTGCGTATCCGGGGCTTAGGGCGGTAAACGACATTACGCAAGAATCATCGTCAAAGCTCGTTGAGATCATCGCGGTAGAATTCGACTCTGCTTGCATATATGGAAGGTTTGCACCGATAACGGTTGACCAGGTTTTGCTATGCATCGTTCCCGTTGTTCCAACCGGAATTCCAATATTTGTATACGATGCGCTATATGAAACTAACATTCCGTGCTTATCAACTCCGGTATATTTGTAAAATTTCCATATAGCCTTGTCGCCCGCTTCCGATGCGGGACGCTTTTTCAGGAAGGAATCCGTAATATAAAGCTCTCCGCCGCCATCGGTTTTAGACGCTAAAGCATCGTTAGTCTCTCCGTATTGCCTGATCATATATCCGTTTGTCATACGCGTAATGGTAAATGTCTCTGAGGGTTGAACCTGACCGTCGTACGGAGAGGAAATGGTCTTTGTTATTACGTTCCCCAACTCGTCAAAGCCAAGAGTTAGCATATTATTTGTCATTAGCCTAATAACATAGCTTTGAGTTGTAGCGACATATTTGATTTTGAAGAGAGCAATTCTATTAAAACTGTTCGTAGGTGTGGAATGGTAATCTTGCCAGACCTGAGTTCCCGAAATCGTTGAACCGTTAACATCGATCCAAAGTCCGGGAGCGAATACGCTCTCAATAGCATAAACACCGTCGGGAATAATGGCAGACGTTACTACAAGGGTGGTGGAATCGTCCTCAGGAGGACCAAAATCCACCTCGCCGCCACCTATCACTCTTGAACTGCTTGACAGATCCGCTTCTGTGAATTCAAAATAGGCAGTCTCGGTCTCGTCACTAAAATCTCTTTCTTCGTCGACGGATGATGTGTCGGCAGACTCTTCAAGCTCGGTTTCCGTACCGTTTTGAAGCTCAGGTAAATAAGCTATATCGCTGCCCGAATCTTCTCCAAAAGCACCGAAGGAAATTGAAGATATGAAAACCGACGTTACTAAAAGAATCGTTAAAATCTTAAACTTCTTTTTCATAGGTTTTTCCTTTCTGTTAAATTTTAAAGTTACATTAAAATCCGTTTTTCCCGCATCAGCGGGCAAAACTGCGAAAGAGCAGAGGGATATTTCTATGCATTGTGTTGATGGGCTTATTTTTCATTTCGTTATCCCTCCTTATGAAAAAGTTTTGTATCTATATACAGTATAGCATACTCAATACGCTTTGTCAATGAAGCGCAGTGCACGTATGTGAATTTCTGCTTTTTATACAAAGCAAGCGCGATTTATTTGGATAAATCAAACAAATATTTTTTCCTCACCTTATATAACAAAAAAATTCCGATTTTGTGAGACGTTTTTTGAACAGTTTACAAATTGTTTACA
>JBGVHJ010000047.1:0-37609 GCA_045122255.1 Eubacteriales bacterium
TCATAAAGAACTTATAATTCACCCAGTAGTGAACTATGATGTTTAAAAATAGCTTGAACTGATGTTTATCAAGTGCTTCCAACGTGTTTCTTAACTGTCTTTTTTGAATCTTTGTTTTGTTATCCATTTCTTAATTCCTCTTATTTCTTTGCCCAACTACATCTTGAGCTTTTTATACTTTTCATTTAATTTAGCGCATAATTTTCGCATAATTATGCGAAAAAAAGTTGGTGACCTTTTGACCACCAACTTAATTTATAAGTACACACTTTGATATTTTGTCCTATCAAAACGTCCTTATTTAAAACATATCATATCCAAAAGCATCTACAGTTGAGTAGTAGTTTTGAATTACTTCTTCAATTGTAAATTTCTTCTTGAGCAGCAACGCTGCTGTTAGTAGACTCATATGGTCATGACTGTACTTGATTAGGTTTTCTATGAGTTCTTTTCTAAATGTCTTGTCTTCATGATGTCTGAATGGATTGCTTGTAAACGCCTCAAGAAATTCATTGAACTTATCACCATAGATCATGTTTCCATGATTGCAGTTGAGTCTGTAGAAAAATGTAAATAGGTCATGTAATCCCTGATCACTCATAGTTTCAAGTTCTTTAATTAGTGTTTCAGTTGTCTTGTTGACAATCTTTTCGGGAGCTTTCTCATTAGTCTTTTCTTTAATTTCCATAATTAATTCATCCTTATATTTATAAATTATTTGAACAACAACAGAGGACAAAATATTGTCATTCAAATAATTTAGCAGATATTCGAAGAATTCTGGTCATGTAAAAGCACTTCAATAGTTATCCTTGCTCCAAGTTGGAAGGCATAGACGAAAATCTCACGCTCATTGATGTCCGTCAGTTCGTCATAGTAATCATTGAATTTTTCAAAAAGCTCTTTTGGCTTGTTCGTAAGTGTTTCATTTAAAGCACTATGATGGTCGGCGATATATTCCATCAGCTGCTTCGTGTCTTTGACGTTGCTCCTGTAATCTGTGTTCAGACATACGTTGCCGTAGAATAGTTCTTCAAGTATTGATTTCATAATTGTCATCCTAGGTGATTATAGGATAATTATATCGCGCAATTCTGATTTCGCGAATGCCTAAAGGGAATTGTTTGCGGAAAGGTTGCAATTCGAATTCCAAATTTTGCAACTTTTGGCATATAATTGGCAACGATTGTTAATAAATCGTAATCATTTATTCATCCTCAACAATTTAATGGGGGTGAAAATTAGCTAAAACGGAGAATAATCAGAAAAACACAATATGTAGTGTTAACCCCTTGACTTTAAACGCTAAATATGGTATAATATGTCCTGGAAAGAGGTAATCAGAGAAATTCTGTAAATAATTTGTAAAGAATCTCCATTTACTCCTTGACAAATCGCACATAAGATATATAATATTTATAGAGTTTATTATAAGGAGACAGCTTCTGATGCAAAATTTCCAAGGGAACGCTTTCAACGTTTTTCAACGATAATAGCAACGGGTCAATATTAAACTGCCGCCTCAAAACAGGGCGGTGTTTTTGTTTGACTTATCACCTTATGGAATTTTTTGTAAATGTAATATAAAATAAAACATCAAACAAAAGGAAAAGCCTTACGGCGCGCCAACGCTGTAAGGCTTAGGGAAACAATAATATGATATTATAGTTTCACGAGTTTAACTATTATATCACAAATGATAGAAATTGTCAAGTGTTTCTTGCAAATCTTTTTGCCTTAAGGAGGGTTAAACTGGGCAACTGCCCTTTTGTAGTGTGTTTAAAATATAATATTACGAAAGGGGGAACTGATAATGTTCCACGACTATTACGTTAATAAGTTGACTACAACTAATCCGAATTTTAATCATGAGGTGCATAAGTCCACGTGCCCTTACTTGCCTTCAGCAAATAATAGGGTGTACTTGGGGTACTTCAGTTCTTGCGCAGAAGCAATGCTGAAAGCAAGAATTTATTATTCTAATGTGGATGGGTGCGCAATATGCTGCCCTGAATGCCACAGAAAGTGAGGTAAAAATTATGGCAAAGAATCAACATGTAACGCCGCGCAACGGTAAATGGCAAGTTAAGGGTGCTGGCAATGGTAGAGCTACCATTATTACCAACACACAGAAAGAGGCTATTGAAGTTGGAAAAGCTATTGCGAAGAATCAAGGCACTGAACTGTTAATTCATGACAGGCAGGGACGGATTCGCGAACGCAATTCGTATGGCAATGATCCTTGTCCGCCTAAAGGATAAAGGATAATCAAAATGGGGTGTTGTGCCTTGTGTACAACACCCCTACTTACAGTATTATAATCTTTTAAACCTTATTAAATATCGATATAGCCAAGAGATCGAGGTCGTCGGGTTCGTAGCCTGGAAGTGTTGGTTTGACTCCAACTGCCACTATATCGGTATTTTTTATTAATATATCATCAGTTTTTATATTCCCTCAATCTTATCCTTAATAATCTCTGTTCCATACTTCGAAACAGCAATATAATACTTCTCGGTTACTTTGCTACTGGCATGCCCCATTTGATTACAGAGCAGGTGAGCAGGCATATTCTGTTCTGCCAACCGTGTGCCGTAGGTGTGGCGGAGATAATGATATTTGAAATCAATTCCTAAGGCCTGTTTGATCTTTTTGGAATGATATTTCATTGAATTGACGGTTTGAATTTTACCGTTAGGCAAGGAATTGACGAGCAAGAGGGAAGAGATAGACTTTCCAGTTGTGTCTGTTATCATAGTTGTGTTTTGCTTTCGGACCTTGGCATTATGAATATTTGCTTCGTCAATTGCTTCTTTGACTGCGAGCAGATGGGTCTTAAGCTTTGAATTCATATACAAAGTGCGCTTTGCGTTTCTTGTCTTGAGCGTGGAGAGTATAATGAGCCCTTCTTGATACTGCATCTGTTGCTCTATATGAATGCAGTCGTTATCGAAATCGATATTACTCCACATAAGTCCATAGCACTCATTAATACGCAGACCACAATACCGTCCAAGCAGATAAGCTGTTTCAGCATTAGTGCCTTTGAAGTATTCATCTAAAGCCTTTGTTTCTTCAATGCTGAATGCAACTATCTCGTCATCTTCATCAATCTTTCTCTTAGGCATATGTATTTTGGTATTCTTATTCACACATAGAGTGTTATAAGTATCTACGTCCAGGTAGTTCCTGGAATATGCTTGTCCAAATATAAGATAAAACATCTTTAAGAATGATTCAACGTAAGAATAAGCTCGGTCTTCTTGATAATAAAGAAAACTCAAATAATCTACGATTTCGGCGACGTTGATGTCATCTACATATTGTTTGCCGAACCTCTTAGATAAATGATTTTTCCAAAGGCTATCCTGTTTTCTGGTGGTACCGTATGCCTTACCATGACGCCCGGTTTCGCAATACTCGGCATAAACCTCTTCCAAAGTCATTCTTTTCTTTGCAGGCTTTGTCGGCTGAAGCAATTCCGCCTGAACTTGAATAATGGTGGCTTCTCTTGCTTTAGCAGCCGCTCTCTCTGTTTTAAATGGATTGCCATTTTCGTCCTTGTTGCGCCTAATGTCTTTCTGCTTGCCGTCCAGCATGAAGGCATACCTGAAGCCCCACATGCCATTGGGTAATTGAAACACACCGGCTGATGTTGTTTTTGTCATTTTTAATCCTCCTTGTTCGTGGAAAAATACTGGATCTTTATTAAAATCGTTCGTTATAATCATCTATTGGACTGGACTTGCCAGAACGCTCCAAATTCTTTGCGTATCAAAGCTTATTCAAAGGCCTATAACTCATTAAGCCCAATACCAATTCGCGCGACCTACCGCGACGAAGCAAGACACGGCAAGGCATTCGAGGGACTTCTTAAGAGATATTTCAAGTAATATCTGAAATAGCGTAAAAGCCTTATATTATAAAGCAAATTTATAGAGGAGCAGATTTCGGTCTGCTCTTCTTTTTTATTGCCTCGAAGCTTTAAATAAGGGCTTTTCCGATAATTTTGTGGAATTTTATTGGAACTTTTGAGCCGTCAAAAATCGAGTTTTGGAAGCCCCTTTGGAAGCTGAATCGGAACTGATTTAATTATAACGAAAATATATGCTTTTGCGAATGGGCTTGGGGAATTGTTTGCGGAAAGGTTGCAAAAAATCGTGATTTATGATATAATTTATATGGTTAAAGGATAGAGACCTTTGGATAATCATCAAATAGTTTATAAAAGAAAATTTTGATTGATAATTTAAAATCACGGGAGGCAACAGATGTCCGATATAATATACGGAAAGAGAAATACCGATAATAGAATAATCAGTATAGATGAAGTTCCAGTCAACATGAAGGGTTTGCTGTGTGACTGTGTATGTGCCCATTGTGGTAAAGATTTACAAGCGTGTTCTTTAGAAGGTAAAGTAAGTCGTTATTTCAGACACGACAATGGAAGCAAAAAAGATATAGGGCATGATTGGATTTCTAACTGCAATCCTATAACCGCCAACGAAACCGCCTTGCATAAAATGGCAAAGCAGATTATTGCGGAAGAAAAAAGAGTATTGATTCCGCACAAAGATATATCAATGTCGGAAGCTGGTATAGATGACCTGCCAGAGGAAATAAGCAGGCGAATCCCCCGATTTGAATTTCAAAAAGCAATGACGTTGTATGCAGAAACGGTTGAGTTAGAAAAAAGGCTAGAAACATTCTCACCCGATATACTACTGAAGACAAAAAAAGGAGAACTTTTAGTCGAGATTTTTGTAAGCCATCAAGTAGATAACGACAAGAAAATAAAAGCCCGAGAATATGGATCCGCAATGCTTGAAATCGACTTGCGGGAGTTTGCTCAAACGCCAATTTCTTCTAACGAGCTTCGCGACATATTGATGGATTCGACAAGCAATAGGCGGTGGATATTTTATCCGTTAACAATGAATGCAATAGCTCAAGCAAAACTATTTTACGAAGAGAATGAGCTAATCAAAGCATATCGCAAGTTAATTCTTGATGAAATAAAAAAAAGCCAAAGAGAGGAATATAATAGAAAACGACTTAACGAAAAAATAAAGGGACTATTCGAACCCGAGAACTATGGGGCAAAATTGAAAGAATTACGTAATGATTTTTCTTTTTGTGAGTTCTATAAAGCACATAGGAAATCTTTTTGGTTTAACTTTGCTTGGTATTATAAAACACATAAACGAGTTCCTTTTTTTATCGATATTCCAATTTCAGGTGAGATGATTTTTCAATGTGATCGTAGAATATGGCAAAGTGTAATATTTAATCGCTACGTTTACGGTAGAAAAGAGGTTGGAGCTAGTTTCAACATTGCTAATATATATGATGCTTTGAAGGATGACTATGGTATAGCGGTTGATTACGATTTGTCATATAAGTTAATAAATCCATTAGACGAAGAAAAATCAATTTGGCTTAGAAGGGAAGTCATAGATAAATATATGAACTACTTAGAAACCCTTGGCTTTATTTCGTTCGAGGATGATTTATATCATGAAGACGGCAGATGGGCATCGACAAATATAATCAAAACCATTGATCCTCCACGCAAACAAGCGTCTGGATGGCTTCAATATGTTATTAAAAAAGTAAATCCATACTCACCAAATATAAGCCGCTTAATAGATGAAAAAATGGACGAATATAAAGAAATTCTCGTTCAAGAATTAATTGAAGAACGCAATCAACGTATTGCAGAACGAGAAAGAAAGATAAAGGAAGCGAATGAGAGATATGAGGCTCAAATGAGAGAGCGCGCCAAACAAGAGGAGGAAGAGCGTCAAAGAGAGCTTCTACTCCAAAAACAGAGAGAAGAGGAGCGAATTAAAGTACAATACACCAACGGCTTGCATGATGTTGAATCTTTGGATTTTTCTTTGCCTAAAGCTAGATATGATAGATATGGTTATCGATGGGCAAAATGCATTGTTTGCAATTGTATCAAACGAGATGATGAGTTAGTCAGCTATCAATTCGGAACAGGCGAGTGCAATATATGCAGAAAGGATTAACCTGTAATTATACACCAACCTTTGCGACGAATTGTGTAGCAACTCTGCAATAAAACTGCGTAACTAAAAATAAAAAGGTATTGAGAATTTTAATGTTTTCAATACCTTTTTTGTTTTATTTCTCCGCACAAAACACCTCAAAGGCAAATCTCATACCAAGTTTAAAGGCATAGGCAAATAGCGCGCGCTCTGCGATGTCTTCAAGCTCGGTCTGGCAGTCATTAAGCTTGTCGAATATCTCTCGTTGCTCGTCTGTGGACGACTTAAATCAAACGGGGATTTATTCTTTTTAGTTGCTTTATTAAAAAAGTGTTGTTGGAGAACCTATTTCTATCTTGCGATACTCTTTAGGGGTGAAGCCGGTCTCAGCTTTAAACGTGCGGCAAAAATGTTCAGGGTTTTCATATCCGATCATATCGGATATTTCCGATATGGGCTTTGTTGAGAAGCGCAGCAGGTATTTTGCATGCTCGATTCTCAGCTCCTTTACAAACAAGGTGAAGCTTTTTCCTGTATATTGCTTGAACAAACGTCCCGTATGAGTAGTTGAATACCCGATATGAGCTGATAGGGACTCCAACGTTACGGTGTTGAAATTCTGGTTAACATAGGATTGCATTTTGTGCATTATTTTATTATAGCTTTTTTGCGTTGGAGATAGGATCGAGTCTTTTTCATTCATCATACTGTTCACACAATACAGTATGTTTGCTTCGGTCAGCATTGATGATTCATTTCTGTGATTGCATTGATAGGTAAGTATTTCTTTAAGGCTTTCGGCGGAGCGTTCGGATAAAACGTATATCGGAAAGGTCTCGCCACAGCACAAAGAGAAGAATTTACCCATTGCGGTATCGGGAAGGGGATATCTTTCTATAACCTTCAAAAACCATTCCTTGTCGAGAAGAATGTTATACACTATGCTGTCTTCATTAGGCGCATACAGGGTATGGAAGGTTGCGGTGTTGAGCAGAATGAACGAGCCCTCCCGCATATGGATGGCTTCGCCCTCGACAAAGTTGACGCATTCGCCCTTTTGAATGTAGTTTATCTCAAAAAAATCGTGATCGTGATATCCGCCTATTTCGCAGGGAAAGTGCTTACATACGAAAGCTACTTGGTTGGGAATGCGACAGAAACGACTTATAGTGATTGTTGGGGCCAGATTGGTCTGGGAGACCATTTTTAGTTTTTCGGCTATTTGATTATACATCTCTACACCTCCGATTTGCTTTATTGTAACATATTCTCGCGGAATTGTCAACAAAATGTCGCAAAATATCAATAGCTTGGTTGAGCATATCATTTACACAAAGAGAACTTTGCTGTAAAATGATTGTAGAAGCCATACAAACTCAACAGTGACTGAGAACAGCTTCGGTTGCGGAAAGGAATTTATTATGGAAAAGAAGAGATATGCGCAGGTAGGTATTGGCGGCAGAGCTATTATGTATTACGAAGCTATCGCAAGAGATTTTAATGAGTATGCAGAGCTTGTTGGCTTTTGTGACATCAACCAAAGCCGCATGGACTATGCAAACCGCCGTCTTGTAAATCGGTGCGGCTATCATGAGGTTCCCACATACGGTGCGGATGAATTCGAGAAGATGATCGAGGAAACAAAGCCCGACGTTATTATAGTTACAAGTGTTGACAGAACCCATCACCGCTACATCATCAAGACAATGGAAATGGGATGTGACGTTATATCCGAAAAACCTATGACCGTAGATCCCGCGAAATGCCAGGAGATCATTGATTGCGTTGAAAGGACGGGAAAAGACCTCCGCGTTACCTTCAATTACAGATATTCGCCCGACCGAACCAAGGTAAAGGAGCTTCTCATGAGCGGTGTTATCGGCGACGTAAAGCAGATCCACTTTGAGTGGTTGCTTGATACCTCACACGGAGCGGATTATTTCCGCCGTTGGCACAGAGATAAGAGAAACAGCGGAGGTCTTATGGTACATAAGGCAACTCACCATTTCGATCTGATCAACTTTTGGATAGATTCTTATCCGACGAAGGTTTTTGCGTTCGGAGATCTGAAGTTTTACGGCAGAGAGAACGCAGAGGAGAGAGGAGTTACCAAGTTCTATTACCGCTCCACGGGTGCTGAGAATGCCAAGGGCGATCCCTTTGCCATAAACATTTCGGCCGGCGGCAGCTACGATCTTTACTATAGCTGTGAGAAGGATGACGGATACCTTCGCGACCAGAGCGTTTTCGGTGACGGAATCAGCATTGAGGATACTATGAACGTGCTTGTACGTTACGCAAACGGTGCGCAGATGTCATATTCGCTGAACGCTTACTCCCCTTGGGAGGGCTACCGCGTAATGTTTACCGGAACCAAGGGACGTCTTGAGCTTGAGGTGGTCGAATCGGTTGTTAAGGAGCTTGGTATTGAACACGGCAAAAACTCTTCTTACAAGGATAAGAAGATTACAGTGTTCCCCATGTTCAAAGCTCCATATGAGGTCGAGATCCCCGATTGCTCGGGCGGTCACGGCGGCGGAGATCCCGTTATGCTTAATGATATTTTCAATCCCGAGCCCCCTGCAGACCCGTTCAACAGAGCGGCAGGATATATTGACGGTTGCATGAGCATCCTCACGGGAATTGCGGCAAACAGGTCTATGGCGACAGGCTTGCCTGTCGAGGTAAAAGATCTGGTGGATATTCCCGGATTTAAGTTTTAAAGATTTATATGCAAAGAAACCCCAACTCGGACACAATAATCTGCGTTGGGTTTTCTTGGATTATTGGTTCAGTGATATTTAAGACAAAAATATTGAAATAAAGCAGCCGCTGGTGCGGCGGGATGGAGAAGATATGAAAAGAAGATCTATCGCGATTATTTCTTTTGTGCTATTGCTTGCTTTATTGGTGACTATGTTACCTGCTTGTAACACCCCGAAATTGCCGGATGGCGAGGAGAGCGGTGAAGAGGGATCGGACGTTCAGGGCAGCGGTGACGATGACGGCTATGAGAGCGAAAGCGGCGACACCGACGGTGCAGGAGGTGCGCTTGTTGATATAAAAAACGGTGAGCTTATAGAGTCAGCCAACGCTTATGCCAACGGAGTTCAGGCATTTTTCAAGGATAGCTCCAGGGAGAAGTTTACCGTTAAAAACGGCGAAATGGCTTTGACTTATCACCGTGCTGCGGCAGGTGACCAGCTGGTGTCGTCTTTGGTCGGCGCGAACGGCGCAAGCTATATTACCGATACGATGGACGTTTTCGTGAAAATGAAGGACGGTAATATTTATTATGCTTCCAATTCAGGCGAAAACGCGCAGGTCAATCTGTACCGATTCGGTTATTACTATTATGAGGCGTTGCTGGAAGGACAGGGATTCCTTCCGGAGAATTACGAAATACCCTTAAGGGAGACCATCGACGTTGAGGGCTACATCGAGCAAGGCTTAAACAACGTAACGGCGGAGAAGACCGAAGAGGGCATAAGCTTTGAAGTGAGTAGCGGCAATGACCCGCATTTTGCGTACCGGAATTTCTCTTTCAGCGCCGCCAAATACAATATTCTGATATTTACCGCAAAGGCTACGGGAAATTGCTCGGGAATGGAGCTCTTCCTCTCGCTTGATCATGAAAGCTTTACCGCCGATCGATCCATCAGGTACAACCTTATAAATGACGGAGAATTCCACACCTATTACATAATACTTGAAGATGTCAATGATTATAAAGGTACCTTCACAGGTATAAGGATCGACCCTTCGTGCAGTGAAGGTGGTATAGTTATCAAGGATATGCAGGTCGGTGCTTCGAAGCTTGATAAAATGCCACAATACGTCAGTATGGCACGTCGCTTCCACGTATATCCTGACAAAATGCATCATTCGGTACAGTTTGCAACAACCAAAGAAACGAAAAACGTTGCCGAGGTTGGTATAGAAACAAAAATCGGTGCGGACAAGGTGGCAAAGATCATCATTAAGGATGCGAACGGAGAACACAGTGACCTTGGCGGAGTTGATTGGGCGAGCGTAGAATGTGTAGGTTTTGATATTGTCGGAGCGGGCATATTCGGATATATTATGCCTGCCGACGATATAGCCGGAAGCATCAAGGTCACCCTTGAGAACGGAGAGTATAAGATAGTTCAGACGAGAGTTCCCGAAAACAATACTCTTTTACCGTCGGAAAAGGGAACAAACAACAGTAACGATTTTTACATAGGTTCAAGAGTTTACACCGACAAAAATCACGATTTCAGTGAATTTTTGCATGAAACCTACTGTGAAAGAAATCCGATCAGTGATAGTCGTATAAACGTTTCTCAAACCGAACCGGGCAACTCGTACGTAGGATATGACGCTATGAGGGGCATATACGTTTTTAATATAGTGTCGCCCGATGGCGGATTTTACATCCCGTATAATAACCCCAACAAGGACTATAAGCTTAAGTTCCAGCTGCGCTCCGACATCGACAGAGATATCTATATGATGACCTCCACCACGTGTCACATGCTTGAATGCGCCGTGCTCATGGATGAGGATATGATGCTGTTGCCTGTTCCGATACAGGTCACTAAAAATTTCAGCGAAACCAACGGAGAGCGTAACCTTTACAACCTTGACGACCCCTCATTCAGCGAGGCGATATTCCGTCTTGAGGTCAATAAGGACGAGAGGCACACGTACACTGTTATCAATTTGTATCAAAACTGGGGAAATTATCCCTTAAAGCAGATCTCCAGCATACCGTTCTGGTGCCCGTATTATCATTTGTCCACGGGAGTCACCGAGACTAACTGTATAACCCCTTGGTATTTGACCCGACAGCTCGGCAAGGTTGATCTGAATACCTTGCCCGACTTCAGACCTATGTCCGCTCCCCATTACGCAGGACAGCCACAGCATCATAACAGCGGATCGCATTCATGGTTGCAATACACCGATGCAGAGGGCGATTTCAACGCTTCCGAAAACGTCAATAACACAATAACCTCACATGGACCGACCTATGCAGAGGTAGTTATGGATTATATTTCCGACGATGGCAAGATGGCGGTCACCTATACTCATATGGAAATGCCTCAGCTTGATGAAAACAGAACTTATTACACTATGGAGTATACGGTTCTTGAGGACATAAGCATTAATGATTTCCTGCATAATTTCTCTTTTTACGAGATGACTGACAACGATGTTACGGGAATTTATCAGAAGATAGGATATCTTGATGCCGATAATGAGAGCAAATACGTGGCGGCAAACAAGGACGCGACGGTTGAGCCCTTTTATCTGCTCGGTGACCGATGCCCCTATTTCACATTCTTTGAAATGCCGGGCAAGTATGATAAGGACAGCAACCCCGAGGGCTATTCTTCGAGCGGAGGATACGGAAATCTTGCTTTCTTAGTCTACAACTCTGAGTTTATTATTGGCGGAAAACAATCGGATGCCGATTTTGCAATAGTGAATGCGAAAAACAAGCTGAGACTCTCTCTCAATCTTGGCGATGTAACGCTCAAAGCAGGAGATACATTTACTATAAACGCTATACTTTTACCTTGGGGCTCTCACGAGCTGAATGACGGAAAGATCGATGCGGAAAACGGCAATTTCGAGTACGATATGGTCGTAAACGAAGCCACGGGCGAGCTTTATATGGACAAAAATGTTCGCGACGTGAGAGAAAATACGCTCTTAGATCCCTTAAAGGCAAGCTCTGAAACAGATGAGATAATAGAAAGCGTTTATCTGCCCAAGATCAAGTCGAAGGACGGAAAGAATGCAGAATTTACGCTTTCGGGCGGCGAAAATAACGTAACGGTAAGGATATACGGATTTGAGATGCTTACAGCACCCAAGATCGAGGAGTTGGTTGACGGCGAGTGGATAGAATACGTAGTAAGCTCCTCCAAGTCACCCGACAGATTGGGATATTATCACTATTACGACGGATATGCTGTCCACTATGACGGAGACGGTACGTTTTCTTATTCTTTTGTCACTACTATGACCGAGGGCGCAGAGAGAACATTCCGCATCTCTGCAGACAGTGAATTCAAGAATTGGCCTGCGGAGAATCCACCAACGGGTAACGAGGACCTTCTTGACGTTTACGTTGATGCAGAAGAGATAAAGAGTGAGATTGATATTTCGGACTTTATGTTCGGCAAGGCGGAATACAGCGAGGACGGATACACAAGCATATACGTCAAGCTTGACAATGAGCTTTATAAAAACGAATCGTATGCGGGATTTTATCAGGCGGACGTTACGGCGGCACCGGAGGATAATGAATCGGGTCGGTATTTTGTAATAAAGTACAGAGTTCCCGAAACCAATACCGAGAGTGTGGGATATATGTCGGTATGGTCCAATACCATAGGCAACATAGGACAATCAAGCTTAAATTTCTATCCTGTTGAGGACGGAAGGTGGCATGTTGAGGTCTTTGACTTAGCGTCACTTATTCCTTCAAAATTCACGGAGCAGGACGGAAAGTATTACGCAGGATCACTCAGATTGGACGTATTCAACAAGGCGTTTACCAACGCGGATACTCACGTCGATATTGCATATATGGGTATTGACGCGGATCTTCGTGAGATATGCGAGCTCTGCTCGGATGAGTTTGACACCATTCCTCTGTACGCGGACGGTTCAAAGGGAGATATTGATACCGCTACCGGAGAAGTTATCGTTGTGCAGGATATTCATCCCGACTCGGGATATACGAAGTCAGACTTGGCTTTTGGTGCAAATCTCGGCAGCATAAGCGGTAAAAATCAGACGAATTTTATTTCCAATACGAAAAACGGCGGCAAGCAGGAATATTCGGAAGCTGTAGTTGATGAACACGGCAGAGTTTATGTTCGCGGCTGGTGCGCCGTTGACGGCGGTGTTGAGAAGTACGTCTGGAGCGTGGACGGACTTAACTGGTTTGAGGTGGGAGGCACAGAAAACGTGAAAGCTCCCGGTTCTCCCGATATCGTTAACACCGCTCAGATCCATTCGGGAAAGACCTTCACCGATCTAATGGGAGCTTATACCAACGCGCAATTCCAGTCGAACACGGGAATATTTTTCGATCTCTCGGCTTATAAGGGCGAAACAGTTGACGTGCTCTTCGCCGCCGTTCCCGCAAAAGCTACCGACACCCTTGTGCTTCTGTACTATTTCAAGGGAGTTAACTGTACATTTACTCCGCCCGAGGAGGAAAAGGTGCTTGCATTTGGAGCAAATTTGGGATATATCAACGACGTGGCGATGAGTAATTTTATTTCTCACAATAAAAACGGGGGAAATCAGATATATAACGGTGCAGTTGTGGACGAAAACTGCAGATTGAATATTAGAGGTTGGTGCGCTGTGGATGGCGGAGTGACGAAGTACATCTGGAGTGTTGACGGAGAGAATTGGTATGAAGTAGGGAATACCGAAAATATAAAAACACCAACGTCCGACGATATTGTTTCTACAGGTCAGATATATTCGGGCATGACATTTGAAGATCTAAATTCAGCCAAGACTAACGCACAATTCCAAGTAAACGGCGGTATATATGTTGATCTTTCGGCATTTAAGGGCGAGACGGTAGACGTAATGTTTGTGGCGGTGCCGGCAAATCAAGACTTCGGCAATATATTGCTGTATACCTTTAAGAACGTTACTTGTCCAATTGAATAATAATACAATTCAGGAGTATAATTATGAAAACAAAATTGAGAAATATTCTGATCACTTTGTTGGCATCGGCTATGCTACTCGGAATGCTTGCTTCTTGCACTCAAGATCCGCCCCTAAATGAGCCCACCGACGAATCCGTGTCAGAAATAATCACCGAGGAGACAACAGAGATCGCAACCGATCCCGTCGAGGCTACAACCGAGGTCACAAGCGATCTCACGGAAGAGACAAGCGAGGACTCCGGTGAGTCCACTGAGATCACAACCGAGGATACAACGGATATCACTGAGGCAACAACCGAGTCTGACGAGGCTACAACAGAATCGGTAGAGGAGACTATCGAGAATACAACGGAGACTACCGAGGCTACCGAGGCTACAACAGAGTTCACCGAGGAGACTACCGAAATTGAGATTGAGTGCAAGCATACAAATGTCTCTGCCTGGTATTACTGCGACGACGGTGACGATAATACATACACGCTTCGCGAGGCGAGAGACTGTGTCGCTTGCGGAGAAAAGAGGGTAGAAACAAGAAATGCCGCAGTTTACGGATATTTCCAGAAGATAGAGGGCAACACCTCTTACGGCGGCTCTGGTGTCGGGGTTATAGATCTTTCAAGCAAGAACGTAACCGCTACCGACGATGGAAAGCTGAAGATTCAGTTCTTTATGGCGTTTGCTAATGGCGGATTCGATACCGCGGTCTATAAGATAACGGGCGAGGATGGAGTGACAAGCGAATGGATCACACTTTCCACAAGGGGCAACGGTATCAGCGGAGTTGATGCAGGAACCAAGGCTGCTATGACAGAAAAGGGACTTGACGGAGATAATACAAGTCTTATAACAACCGCAAACAGTATTGATCTTTCGGCTTACGAAAATCAGACTGTAAGTATACAGCTTGCGGTTATATCAAAGGTGGCAGAGGACAACGGACTTACAGATAAGTATGTGATCTGCGCAAGTTTTGTTAACGTGGCAGTTCCGTTGATTGACACACGCCCCGCGATAGAAGATATCGCTTTTGGCTCGTCCATAAAGGTCAATAATGCAAGTGCTATTACTCCCAGCTCTAAAAAAGGAGCGCAAACCGTTACAGGTGCGACGGTCGATGATAGCTGTCAGATAAACATCAACGGCTGGTGCGCGGTTGACGGAGGCGTATATAAATACGTTTGGTCTGCTGACGGCGGCGAAACCTGGAACGAGAATTTCGTAAACAGTGACCGCATAAAAACCACAACAACCGAGGCTATAGTAACAACAGGTCAGGCATATTCGGGTAAGAGCTTTACAGATATTGCCGGTGCATATACAAACGCGCAATTCCAAAACGGTGGAATCGGCATCGATCTTTCGGAATATGCAAAGCAGACCGTTGACGTAATCTTTGCGGCGGTGCCCATGGTCAATCAGGATGTCAAAATTATTCTTTGTACAGTTGATGGCGTAGTTTGTTCAACAGAACAATGATAGAAATTGAAAATAAGATCAAGTTATGAAAGGAAAAGCTATGAAAAACAAAATTAAAGTATTGTTAAGTGTTCTCATAACCGTATTAGTATTGACAAGCTTGTTTGTATTCAATGCATTGGCTACGGATGCAGATCCCGAAGAGACCGAGGTTGTTGCGGGAGATGTGAATAGTGACGGAGCAGTGGATTCCCGTGATCTTATTCAGCTTCGCAAATATTTAGCAAATTATAACTACGTAACGAAAGAGCCTCCGTTTGATGTTGGTCAGGGAGCTGATATAAATCGGGATGGCAAATTGGATCTGCTCGACATTGTGGCTTTGAGGGATCAATTAGCCTCAGAGGATCTGCCCGGAGAGGATGAATCCGAAACGGAAGCCGATACTCGTCCCGCACTCGAAGATATCGCTTTTGGCTCGTCCATAAAGGTCAATAATGCAAGTGCTATTACTCCCAGCTCTAAAAAAGGCGCGCAAACCGTTACCGACGCGACGGTTGACTATAGCTGTCAGATAAACATCAATGGCTGGTGTGCGGTTGACGGAGGTGTATATAAGTACGTTTGGAGCGCAGACGGTGGAGTGACATGGAGAGAAGATTTTGTGAATGGCGAGCGCATAAAAGACACGGCGACCGAGGCTATAGTAACAACAGGTCAGGCATATTCGGGTAAGACCTTTACCGATATTGCCGGCGCATATACAAACGCGCAATTCCAGAACGGTGGAATCGGCATCGATCTTTCGGCATATGCAAAGCAGACCGTTGACGTAATATTTGCGGCGGTGCCCATTGTCAATCAGGATGTTAAAATAATACTCGTTACCATTAAAGATATCAGCTGTCCTGCCGCGGTATCGGATGCTTACTTCGGTGCAAGTGTAAGGGTCAATGACGGCACCGTCCTGAATCCCAGCACAAGTAAGGGGATAATGAATGTTGCCGATGCCACGGTTGATGAGAGCAATCTGATAAAGGTCAGCGGCTGGTGCTCGGTTGACGGCGGTATATCAAAATACGTCTGGAGCGTTGACGGTGTAAACTGGCATGACGTAGACTTAACTCTGGTCACCGGAGATTACGTCAGAGACGTTACCGGAAGCGAAGTCACCGCGGTTCCTACCACCGCTCAAGCATATTCGGGTAAGACCTTTACCGATCTTGAAGGGGCGGTAACCAATGCCAGGTTCGTCATTCATATCGACCTTTCAGAGTACGCGGGAAGCGCAGTAACCGTTACCTTTGCAGCGGTCCCCGTAAAGGATGCGGATAACGTAACTCCCGTGTTGACGGTCAAGGACGTTGCAGTTCCTTCTGCACAATAAATATGTTTAACGGAAAAACAAAGGCTCTGACCTTCAGCTTCGATGACGGACCGATAACCGACGCGAGGCTCGTAGAAATTTTAAATAAATATGGGCTTAGAGCTACCTTCAATCTCAATTCGGAGACTCTGGGTAAGACCATGCATAACGGTCAGCCTATGAAAAGCCCCACGGTAAAGCCCTCGGATGTGAAATATATATACGAGGGGCATGAGGTAGCATCGCATACGCTTACTCATCCTAATCTTACTAGGATAACGGATGAAAAAGAGATAGTTCGTCAGGTCGAGCAGGACAGGCTGAAGTTATCGGAGCTTATGGGATATGAAGTCGTTGGTTTTGCCTATCCCGGAGGCGGCGTTAATCACGATGACCGCACAGCGGAGATAATACGCAAAAACACAGGTATCAGATATTGCCGTACCAATGCTTCAAGCTATAGCTTTGATATTCAGACAGACCTATACAAATTTAATCCCACAGTCTATTGTCGTGACGAATTCGACAAGATGATAGACCTGGGCAATAAATTTCTCGAAACAAAATCAGAGGATCTGCGGATTTTTTGCATCTGGGGACACTCTTATGAATTCGATTTTGATGACAGCCGGCAAAAATTCGAAGAATTTTGCAGCATGATGTCGGGAAAAGAAGATATCTTTTACGGCACTAATCGCGAGGTTCTGTTGAAAGCCGATTATGAGGTATAAATATGAAAAAAATAATACTGATCGGTGATTCTATCCGATTGGGATATGACAAATACGTAAAAGATGCCCTTGAGGGGGTTGCGGAGGTATATTATCCTAACGATAGCGCAAGATTTTCGCAATACACCTTACGGTATTTGTCCGATTGGAAGCACGACAACGGTTGGGGAGACGATATTGATCTCGTTCATTGGAATACAGGACTTTGGGACGTGCTTGAAATGTATGGAGAAGCTCCTATATCAAATCCCCAGCAGTACGGAGAGACCATAGGGAAGATAGAAAGGCAGATAAGGATACTTTTCCCAAATGCTGTGCAGATATTTGCTACCAACACGTCGGTGATAGAGGAGAAATACGGTCCAACCAGAAAGAGACACAATTCCACTATCGAGCAGTATAATAGAATTGCCGTTGAGACCTTGTCCGATACAGGTTGCCGCATAAACGATCTTTACACGCTTACTCAAAACGCTCCCGTAGAGATAAGGGGCGGAGATCCAACTCATTTCTATACTCCGGAGGGTACAAAGCTTATCGGCGACAGGGTGCTGTCGTACATTTGCGGTGAGCTTGGGATAGAGGCGAGCGACGTCAATCTGGAAAACTTTGTTCCGGAAAAATACGATAAGAAAACCATTGGGTATTGATAAGGAGAAACATTATGATTTGTGCAAAAACAACGGGACTTGTAAATTATGCCGCTCGCTTTTTTCAGGAAGAGCAGCTTAAGGACCGTGTTCTATGGAAAAAATTTGTCGATCAGTTCAGATCTCAACCGGATTCTGCAACCAATGGATGGCGCGGCGAGTATTGGGGCAAGATGATTCGAGGCGGTGCATTTGTATACGAATATACCCGTGATGAAGAGCTGTATGACGTACTTACCGAGACTGTGCGCGATATGCTTACGGCGGCGGAGAGTGACGGACGTGTTTCAAGCTACGAGCGTGAAGCAGAATTTTGTGGCTGGGATATGTGGTGCAGAAAATACGTGATCCTCGGCTGCGAATATTATCTTGAAATTTGTAGGGACGAGAATTTTTGCGCGGAAATCATATCCTTTATCAAAGGCTGCGCCGATTACATCCTTTCGCATATTGGAAATGAGGAGGGTAAAAAGCCGATCACCGATACCTCCAAGAATTGGCTTGGTATGAATTCCTGCTCGATCCTTGAGCCTTTTGTAAAGCTTTATAAATTGACGGGTGAGCAAAAATACCTTGACTTTGCGACGTATATCATAGAGGAAGGCGGAGCGAAGGGCATTAATATCTTTGAGCTGGCTTACAGAAATGAGATCAAACCCTATCAGTACGGTGTTTCAAAGGCTTATGAAATGATGTCCTGCTTTGAGGGCTTGCTTGAATATTATTATGTCACGGGCATTGAGAAGTACAAAGAGGCGGTTGTAAATTTTGCAAATGCGGTAATGGAAACCGAGATATCGGTTATCGGATGCTGCGGAGTTACCCACGAGCTCTTTGACTACACTCGCGCTCGTCAGACCGTCAGATATGAGGGCGAATCCCAAGAGACCTGCGTTACGGTTACGTGGATGAAATTATGTGCGAGACTTCTTGAGCTGACTAAAGACTCAAAATTTGCCGATTGTATGGAGCAGTCATTTTACAATGCCTACCTCAGCACACTGAACGTTGAACGTGTTGAAAGTCCTTACATACAACAAAAGGCAAAAGGTCCTACAGTTTACACCTTTATTCCGGCTGACAGCTATAGCCCTCTGCTTTCGAGAAAGCGCGGAACGCCTATTGGAGGCATGCAATTCCTTCCCGACGGATCATATTACGGCTGTTGCGCGTGTATAGTGAGCGCGGGCGTCGGTATGTTTGCGAAGAATATAGTGACTGCAGACGAGAGCGGCATTACCGTCAATTTCTTCGAGAGCGGCACTTATGCTTTGCAGTACGGCGGTACGGACGTAAAAATTACGGTGGAAACCGCTTTTCCTGTTGATGGAACAGTTAAAATATCGGTAAGCACCGGTAAGCCCACAAGCTTCGCTCTACGTGTCAGAGTCCCCTCGTGGACAGGTGATAGCTGTGGCTATAAGGTGTACGAGAGGGAATGGCACAATGATGAGATCGTAATTGATTACCCAATGGAGCTTCGCACCGAGACCCCTATGCCTTGGGACGAGGCAACGGTTTACGTTCCCGGACCCGTAACGGTTCGTCACAATGAAAATAACGACCACTACGTAGCTCTTTTCAGAGGTCCTCTTACCTTGGCGGTCGATTCGAGAATGGGTAAGGCGGCAGATTCAGTGTTTGATTTTGAACCCGTTGGTGAGATCTGCGCCGACCGAGAGATCATGTCGGGTGTTCCGTGCCTTTTGAAAATGCGTTTTACCGATAAGAACGGTGAAGAATTCTACCTTGTGGATTATTCCTCTGCAGGCAAGGATTGGAATACCGAGATCGCCGCATGGTTAAGAACCAAGTAATTGATTTTGCTTTGATAAAGGACAACTTGCTCTCCGGCGGTTCCGTAAGACTTGCCGCACAAGGTATCCAAGGTCCTGCCTGCGAGATACTTCAAGTAACATCTGATATAGCGTAAAAGCCTTATGGAGCAAATTAAATTCATAGAGGAGCAGATTTCGGTCTGCTCCTCTTTTTTATCGCCTCGAAGCTTTAAATAAGGGCTTTCCTGATAATTTCGTGGAATTTTATTGGAACTTTTGAAGGTTAAAAAAGGGAATTTGGAAAGCGTTTTGGAACTAATTTAATTATAACAAAAAAGCCCGTTCTTGCGAACAGGCTTTGGAAATTGTTTGCGGAAAGGTTGCACTTGGAAGAGTTTTGCGCTATAATAAAAAGGTAGGATTAAGAATTGTAGTTTTTTATTTCGGACTCGATAATGCAATGCTTTTGGATTGCGCTTTGAATCGGTAGCCCGTTTAGGCTACGGTCAGGCATTCGCATTCTTCCAATCTCTTGGAGACATACCGTATTTGTTCTTGAAGTTTCGGGAAAAGCATTCTACGCTGGAAAAACCGCAAGCCTCGGACACGTCGCGTACCGACAGCTCTCTGTTTTCTAAAAGTCGCTCTGCCTTTTGCATTCTTTTTTGCATTACGTATTCCATTACCGTTATGCCAAACTCGTTTTTGAAATTTTCGGTGACGGTGACGATACTGCAATGAAGCTCCCCTGCTATATCAGACAGGGTTATTTTTTGGGACAGATGGCTTTTTATATATCTTTTGGTGAGCTGACCTATGGTCACGTTGTCCTCGGACAGAAGGTCATTGACCTCAATGGAATCTGCCAGGACGGGTAGGAGAGCGGAGAATGCCCCAAGCTTTTCCTTTGAATGCCTTGGAATGGTAGCAATGCAGTCCTTTAATTCTTCCTTATTTAAATTAGGCGACGCCTCGAGGGCAAGCTCAAGACATTCGTTTTGACTTTCCTCGTTGTCCTCAATACCCATACCGAGAAAAATATATGCAATGATCTTTTCATGCTTTTTGATCGGCATCAATGCCTCGTATACGCCAAAGGGACATTTATATATCGTGAGCTTGCCGCTTTCTTTGGCGCAGGACAGATGGTTTGCGTCAGAGTCAAGGCAGACCTGCAGACATCTTTCAGATTTCTGTATGCAGGCGCAAAAGCGTGTGCCTGCATATCTGCGAGCCAATATTTTGTTTTCGGGGCTTATGATCGCAATATCCATGCCTGATATTTCATAAAAGCTTTGGAGCAATTCTGTAAGCTTTGGAAGATTCATATGCGTTTAACCGTCCTTTTGGTTGCTATAATTTATGATACCATGCTTTGCGAAATTTTTCAAGTGCTATCGGTAAAAAATTACTGATTCGTCAAAAAGATTTATGGATTTACACTTTTATTTGCAGTTGTTTTTTGCTATAATTAAAACAGAGCAAGGCGTGATAAGCTTTATAAGTGGCATTATGCTATAATTTTTGGAGGGCAAAACAATGAAAGACGGAAAATTTACAGTTGGTATTATAGGACTTGATTTTGGTGAGTGGCACCTGAAGGCAGCTCTTGAAAAGGAACTTGAGATCGTCGGCATCTGCGACAAGCGAGTTGACAGACTCAACTACGTAGGCAATAAGCACGGTATTCCCGAGGAGAAGCGCTATACGGATTATAACGAGCTTTTGGCAATTCCCGAGCTTGATATCGTTGTCGTTGCGACTCCCGATCAGCTTCACAGAGAGATGTCTGTTGCGGCTCTTGAGCTTGGAAAGAACGTTCTTTGCGAAAAGCCCTTTGCGCTTACACGTGAGGATGTTACCGCTATGGTACAGGCAGCGAATAAGGAGGGTAACGGTAAGCTGATGGTCGGTCAGGTATGCCGATACAACCCCGGATTCATGAAGGCAAAGGAGCTTATCGATTCCGGTGCTATCGGAGAGCTTTATTACGTAGAGAGCGAATACGCTCACGACTATATGAGAATCGTTCAGGGTGTTACGGGCTGGAGAGCAGATCCGCTCCGTCACGGTGTTATCGGCGGCGGATGCCATGCCATCGACCTTCTCCGCTGGATAGCGGGAGATCCCGAGGAGGTGTTTGCCTTCGGCAATCACAAGCTTCTTCCCACGATCCCTACCGACGATGCTACCATATCGGTGCTCAGATTCCCCAACAACGTTATCGGTAAGGTGTTCGTTTCCACCGGCTGTAAGAGAAATTATACCATGCGATCCTTGTTCTACGGAACCAAGGGAACAATTATTTACGAGGATTCAAACGAGCCTCTGAAGCTCTTCACGGTAGATGAAAAGGACGATCCCATAAAGACTCCCCAGCTCTTTGAGTTTGGCAACAACTCGCACAACACCGGTGGCGAGATGGCGGCGTTTATCGATGCTATCGTAAACAATAAACCGATCCCCACACCCGCAGAGGAGGGAGCAAAGACGGTTGCTACCTGCCTGGCTATCATCGAATCTGCAAAGACGGGTGAGAAGGTAAAGCCTGACTATGATTTTTATAAAGCTTAGCCGAACGGGAGCCGAACCGAATTGCCCGACGACGATGCATTTTCGCATCTTTCGGCGTGCTTTCGCTCGCAAGATTTCAATATAGCTTCGCAAAATCACACCAAAATCTATCAAAAATGCATTCGCCGGCGGGTGCGAGCAGTTTTGACACAGCAGATTTTTTCGAGTCCAAAAGCTTTTCTCGCAGGGCATATAGGCGATATGTCCAAGAGGAAAGGTGCAGGGATCGGACAAATCTGCATGTCAAAACCAACTTGGTTCGACTCCCGTTCGGCTAACCGCACAGGTCTGAGTATTGATTTCAAACATATGGAGGATTATACATGAAAAGGAGCTTGCTTTCATTTTTATGCTGTCTGCTGGTGATGACGATGGTCATTCCCGCGCTTTCATCCTGTACTCATAACAGTGGTTTTGAGGATACGACTGCTTCGGATGCAACCGAAAGTGAACCCTCTTCGGAGCGCGAGGATGATACGGCGAATACTGAGGATACCGCAGAAACCGAGCCACGCCTTGAGGGCGAGCATGCCGAGCTTATTGAGAATGCGGACTCGCTCAAAAATAACGTAACCGCATATTATGCCAACAGTAAAAGAGAGAACGTCATTTTTGAAAATATGGAAATGCTTCTCGATTATTCTCTCTTGTCCGGCAGTGATCAGCTTGTAAGCACCCTCACAAATAAAAAGGGAAATGAATACATAAGCAACACTATGGACGTGTTTGTCCGTATGGCAGACGGAAACGTTTATTATGCAAGCGACTCGTCCGCAAATGCGGTGTTTAACATCCACCGCTTCGGATACTATTTCTATCAGATGAGAGCCGAGGGTCAGAACTTTATCGGCGGACTTGAGGTGAAATCCGAGCTTAACGTGTCTATTGAAAAGCCCACGTCTACCGCGTATATTGACACTTACAAATACAGAAAGGGCGATGGCTATGCTTTTGTCAGAAACGCAGATCCCGCCAAGGACCCCCGTATTGTATTTGGAGATCTTGAAGTTTCGACCGACAAATATACCGTTCTTGAAATCACTATGAGAGCGGAGGAGCAATGCTCCGCAAATGCCGATCTCTTTTTCGTTGCCGGAAGCTACACCGGGTTAAACAGCTCTCAGCGTTTACGCTTCCAGCTTACGACCGACGGTGAATGGCACACATACAGGATACCTGTTTACACCGGAAGCGATTACACGGGTACACTTAGCCGCATCGCTATGGACATCAACGGAAGCGGCGCCAGATATGACATAAAGGAAATAAAATTCCTTGAGATCGACATGGAAAACGCGCCCTCTGATCTCAGCCTTTGCAGAACCTTTAACGTATATTCGGACAAGATGCACCACGTAGTTCAGATAGCCGCGACCGCTGAGACCTCCGGCATCAAGGAGATCGGTATGCAGACCGTTATACCTGCGGGCAAGGTGGCAAAGGTGGTAGCAATGGATGCGAGCGGATTGCACTATTCCTTTGACGAGGTAGATTGGACTACTGCCGAATATGTAGGCTTTGATATTATCGACGCGGGAATTTTCGGTTACATTTTGCCCTTCGACGGCAAGGGCGGATCACTAAAGGTTGAGCAGACAGGCGACCAATATCTGATAGAGCAGGTTATGGTGCCCGAAGGCGGAACAATCAAGCCCTCCAGAACTACCTATGATACCGAAAACCAGCGATACAATTGGGTGCCCGGCGGCAACACCAACGACCTTTTTATGGGTCTGCGTGTCTATACCGACGACAGCCACGATTTTGAGACCTTCCTTGAGGAAGCATATTGCGAAAGAAATCCTCTCTCCGAATCATACTTCAAGATCATTGAGACAGGCTCGACCTTCGCAGCATATCACGGATACGATTCTCTTCGCGGCATCTACAACATAGGCATAGGAGGAGCCACAGGCTTCAACGCTCCCTATTATTCCGACCCCAACAAGCATTACAGAGCCAATTTCTTAGTCAGAGGAGACGACCACGACAGAAAGATATACGCTATGACCTCCCACTCATCGGGACAGCTTGAATGTGCGGTTCTTCTTGACGCGGACGACGTGATGCTTCCGGTTTCTATGGAAGTAGGGAAGAACTTCAGCGAAAGTGGCGGAGAGCGAAACCTCTACAACCTTGCGGACAATCCCTACAGTGAAACAATATTCCCTCTCGTCGTAAATTCGGGCGAGAAATACGAATACACCGTGCTCAACCTCTATCAGAACTGGGGTAACTTCCCCTTAAAGCAGATCTCCTGGATCCAGTTCTTCTCCCCCTACTATCACCTCTCCACAGGTGTAACCGAGACCAACTGTATTCTTCCTTGGACCTTTACCAACCAGATCTGGTACAATACTCTCCCTGATTTCCGCGGCATGTCCGCTCCGCTTTGGTCAAAGGAGCCTCAGCACACCAGCGCAGGCGACCACGATTGGCTGAAATACGTGGACAGCGAGGGCGGTGTGAACCGTGCCGAGAACGTTATGAACGTTATCGACTCCCATGGACCTACCTATGCCGACGTTAAGATGGACTATATTACCTACGACGGCAAGATCAAGGTCAGCTACACCCATACAGAAATGCCTCAGACCGACGAGAACAGAACTTATTACGAAATAAGATACGAGGTAATAGGCGATGTTGCAATCAACGACGTAGTCAACAACCTCCAGCTCTACAAGGTAAATCCCAACGATTCCGTAGGAAAATATAAAAAGGTAGGATATCTCGATTCCAATAACAAGTGTACCGTGGCAGATGCCAACGAGACCGGTACTCCCGTCAAATACACCCTTGGCAATGAGTGCCCCTATTTCTCGTTCTTCGATATGGACGGCGCATCCAATGCGGACGGATACGGCAACCTTGCATTCCTCATCTACAATTCCGAATTCATTATCGGCGGCAAGAAGGCAGAGCCCTCCTTCGCTATCGTTAACCATACCGACACCGTATACGTCACTCTTGACCTCGAGACCCTTGCGCTGAAGGCGGGGGACAGCATTACAATCAACTGCATTCTCCTTCCATGGGGCTCTCATCAGCTCGACGACGGCATTGTCGACCTTGAAAACGGCAACTACGAATACGATATGCCCCTTGAGGATGGCACGCTTTATATGGATAAAAACGTCCGCGACGTAAGAGAAAACACTCTTTTGAATCCGTTGAAGGCAATTGCCGGAGAGAACAGCGAAATTATTGAAAGCGTATTTGTTCCCAAGATAAAGACCGTCAACGGGGAGAGTGCTGAGTTTACTCTTTCGGGAGGATATAATAACGTAGCAGTAAGAGTCTATGGATTTGACAAAATGACGGTTCCCGTTATCTACGAAAAGATAGACGGCGAGTGGCAGATCTATAACGTCAGCTCATCCGCGAGCCAGAAGGATCCCCACAAATACGACGGATACGTCATTCACTACGACGGTGACGCCACCTTCTCCTACTCCTTCGTAGCGAGTATGGACGGCAAGACCGACCGCACCTTCAAGATCGTTGCCGACGGAAATTACACCAAATGGGCGCCCGAGACCTTCGAGGTAAACACAGGGCGCGAGGATCTCCTCAACATATACACCGATCACGTTGAGCTTGCAGGTCTTATAGGCAAGAGTCAGATCAGCAAGAGCGAGGTCTTCGATGAGGACGGATACGTCAGATTCTTCGGAGCAGGAACCGACTCATCTTTAGGGGAGGCTTACGTTACCGCTTACAAAAACTCAAAGCCCACCGTGGCAAGCGGCAAATATATCGCTGTAAAATACAGAATTCCCACCACTAATTCAGCATCGATCAAGCGCTTTGACCTTTTCGTCAGCACCACGGTCACAAACGCGAACAACGATAACGCCATCTACATCAACAACGTCAAGAATGACGGCGAATGGCATACAATTATAATCGACCTTGAAAAGGTGGAGAGCGAAAGATTCAAGCCTCATTTCGTTACCGATGCGGCAGGCAGATACTATCCTCTCGTTATCCGTTTCGACTTCTTTGACAGAAAAATGAGCACAGAATCCTATATCGACCTGGCATTTGTCGGTATGGATGATTCTCTTGCAAATATCACAAAGCTCAGTCAGGATTGCAAGGACATCACTCTTTTTGAGGGCTCTGATACCACCCAGATCGACCCCGCAACCGGAGAAAAGATCGACCTTACCGTAAGGATCCCCGAGGTCTTGGTCGATCCCTCGTCGGGATATACGAATGCGAGCCTTGAATACGGCGCGCAAATTGATTATATCAACGGAGTTTTGGTCAGCACTACGGGCGGAACCAAGAAGGGCACAGCCGGCATTATGCACAACGCTTCTACCATTGCAGACCGAAGCGTGACAGATTGCGCTACCGTTGCAGGATACAATCTTGTATTCGGCGGCTGGTGTGTCGTAGAGGGCGGAGTTGATCACTACGTCTGGTCTGCCGACGGAGGCAAGACCTGGCACAGTGTCGAGGACTTTGGCAGATCCACCGCATCTGCTTCGGCAAATAATATCTCCGCCGCCCTCGCCCGTTCAAATCAAACATACGAGTTTACTCTTGACGCCGATGGCGCAAACGGCAGTTTTTCAGGCACTGCAGGAAATAATCCTAAGGGAATTGCGGCTGATCTTGAAGCCTACAAGGGTCAGACCGTAGACGTGATCTTAGGTGCAGTCCCCGCTAAGGACACCACGACCATTCTTCCCCTTTACTATATCGCAAGGGTAAAGGTGGCACAATAAAACACAGAAACCATCACATGTCGCAGGATAAAACTATGAATACAAGATACAAAATCAAAGGTAATGAAGAAAATTTCGCACTTACGAACATTAGTCATATCGGATTTGTCAAGCGTGAGGGCGACGAATGGCTTACACTATCAAAAGTCTTTACCCTCTCTGCCATTCCTACGTTTGCGACGGTCAGATTCGACTCAAGAGGAGTCAGCGCGGTATATATCAACGGTGAGTATATCGCCTCCAACACAGGCAGATACGCAAACCGCATTACTAATGCAGAGTGCACTTCAAGGCTGAGGCTTGGCGAAAATGAAATAAAGTTCGTCCTGGGCGGTCACTATTATCAGCCTGTAGAGGAGAACTTCTATGCCCGCAGAAAAGCTCGTTTTCAGACGGTTGCCGCTTGTCTTGAGATGAATCTTGGTGACAGTGTGACAAATATCGCCACAGACAGCTCCTGGATATGCGAAAGCGACCTCGGGATCACCGAAACACAGTGTTTTTCACAGGTTACCGAGGCCGAATACGACCGTTTCTGGCTTTCGGCGGCGCTTTGGAAGGAAGAACGCGAGATATCCGTTCCCGATGCGATCCTTAACACCGTAAAAGGCTACGAGGACTACGTTTTCGCCCCCAAGCAGATATATGCCGAGCCTTGCGAGGTAGTCAGCACAAATATGGAGAGGGTGGATAACGTTCTTGTCTCTACAGTGGAAAAATCCACCGTCCTCTACCGCTTCGATAAGATCTACTGCGGATATGTTGAGCTTGAATATGAGGCAGAGAGCGACGGCATTCTTGAGATTCGCTTCGACTACACGGGATATCCCGAGGACATAGATTTCGGCAGCCCCCGCGAGAACGCCGTGGCAAAAAGATTGACAGTCAAGGAGCCCATCAAGGCGGGCAAGCATAAATTGACTCTCGTTCGCCGCCGCGCCTGTATCTATATGATGCTCTGCGCCGACGTAAAGATCAGGCTTTTCTCGGTAAGATTCAGGCTTGATATGCTGAACCACGACAAGCTGGGCTACTTCAATTGCTCCGAGGATATTTTCAACCAAATGTGGGAGACGGGAAAATACACCCACCACATCTGCAAGCATCAGGAATATGAGAGCTGTCCCCGAAACGAGATGAAATATTTCACGGGCGACGGCATCCTTGCAGCCCTGATCGACGCTTACACCTTCGGTGAGGGCGACCATACAATAAGCTCGCTTTCTCTCACCGAGATGACAAGCAACGTAGGTCTTATATACGACCGATATATGAAAAATATCGGACTTACCGAGTATCCCGCCTGGCGAATCGTTCAGGCATACAACCATTATCTCTATTACAATGATATTTATTTTGCCAAGGAGCATTTCTATGAGCTGAAGTGCAGTCTCGATTGGATGATCGGCAAGATGAACGCGTCTTACCTCATCTATCAGTACCCCATATTATCTGGTGCTTTCTGTTTTGCCAATGCCTCGACCGATTATTCACAGCACCCCGACCGTCTTGGCGAAAAGCCTTTGCTCAACGCGCTTTTCTACAAGTCGCTGATCTGCATGGCGACTCTTGCCGACGTGGTGGGTGACTCCCACGGTGACGGCTGGAGAGAGCTTGCCGCAAAGGTCAAGGATGCCATCAATACTCATCTTTGGAGTGAGGAAAAGCAGGCATACTACGAGCCCTTCAACGCTCACTATATCCCTCAGGACGGCAACGCGCTCTGCGTCCTCTACGGCATTGCGGAGGGGGAGAGAGCTAAAACGGTTCTTAAGACCCTTGAAGAGAAGCTCTGGACTCCTTACGGCTCCACCATTATTTCCGAGCACGACAATCACAAATACGGCGGCAACACCGTAGTCTCGCCCACTATGAACACCCACGAGGTTGAGGCGCGCTTCCGCATGGGCGACGTCAAGGGTGCTCTTGAGCTTTTGCGCCGCTGTTGGGGCTCTATGCTGCGCCGCGGTGCCAAGACATTTTGGGAATATGCCGACACAAGCGAAGGCAATCGTCCCCCCTACTTTACCGTCTGCCATGCCTGGGGGGCGGGATGCACCTATCTGCTGTCTGCCTTTGTTTTAGGTATAAGACCTCTTGAAGCGGGTTATGAAAAGCTGCTTTTCGCCCCTGCGGGTTCACTTGATAGCTTTGAGGGCGTAGTTCCCACCCAAAAGGGACTTGTAGCGGTAAAATGTGAAAGTGAGGATGTCGGCAATAAGAAATTTACTCTTGTTCTGCCCAAAAACACCGCTTATGAGGCAGATTTGCCCGAAGGCGCCGTCCTTGAGGTTATAGAATACTGATTTTAGAGGTGAAAAATATGTTAAAAGCAGGATTTGCAAGACTTGATATTACTCCGCCATTAGGCACTCCGCTGGCAGGATACCAGCGTCCGAGATTTGCCAACGGTGTTCTCGATCCCATTGAGGTCAACGCAGTTGCGCTGAATGACGGAGATAAAACTCTCATTATGATTGCCGCCGATGTTGAAGGCATGGACGTGGCGGATGCCAAGCATGTTAAAAAGCTGATATTCGACCGCACCGGTATTCCTGCGGAATACGTTGTAGTCAGCGCCCTTCATCAGCACACCAGCTATATTCTTAAGCACAAGGTAATTGAAAATCTTACACCCGCCTTTGCAGAGGTCGTTTACACAAAATTCTGCGACGTAGCACAGATGGCTATAGACGATATGCAGGAATGTGAGCTTTCAGTAGCGGAAAAGGAGACCGCAGAGCCGCTTGCCTTCGTGCGCCGCTATATACTGAAGGACGGCAAGACCGTCACCAATCCCACACCAAAGCAGATACCCGAGATAGTACGGCGCTGCTCCGAGGCGGACAACACTGTTCGTCTGCTTCGATTTAAGCGTGAAAATGCCAAGGACATCGCGCTTGTCAACTTTTCAACTCACCCCGACGTGGTGCACGGAGAAAAGGTATCAGCCGACTGGCCCGGCTTTACCCGCCGATTTGTGGAGGCGGATGCTCCCGACGTAAGATGCCTTGTTTTCGTTGGCACGGAGGGTGATTCCAACCACCTTGACCACATAGGCGGTATAAGAAACGGATATGCTCACAGCATCCATATGGGCAGAGTTATAGCCGATACGGTAAAGGAAATGTGGGATAACACCGTCCCGAAAAAGTGTGAAAGCATCTCGGCAGCCGTTCAAACGGTATATAACAAGGCTAACACCGAGGGCGAGGAGCTTTATGAAGAGAGCAAAGCAAAGCTGATCGCACGCGAAAACGGCACTCTTGGCTATAATCCCGAGATCGAGGAGGTGGCATTCGCACGCAGAGTCGTTGCTATCCGTGAGAGTATGACGATCTATCATTCGCTCCCAATTACCGTCGTAAGCCTTGGAGAGATAGTTATAGTCGGACTCGGAGGAGAGCCGTTTACAGACTATGCCAGGTCTGTCCGCGAGGTGTCGGGCGACAGATTTGCCATGACATTTGCCCTTACCAACGGCCATCAAGGCTATCTTCCTACCGCGGCGGCATTCCGTGAGGGAGGATATGAAGCCAAGGGGTCAAAATTCACCGCGGGATTACAGGATCAGGTCATTGCCGCAGTGAAAGATATTATTACTCATTAACAGCTAACAGAGTTGAGATTTTTGGATAATAAAAGTCAGAGAGCTTGTTAAAAGTAAGCCTGATTTAAGCTTAATAAAGAACAGGGGGGCTGGCTCAAATGCAAAAATTTGAGCCAGCCCCTTTTTGTTAATTGTTATCCGTCAAAGTTAGGATTTATCGCATAGGTATTCTTTGAGTTCATCAAGCCCTGTGCGAGACGAAGGGTATCGATAAATTGGTGAGGCAGATTTATGAGAAAATAATGTCCACTTATAATTTAATTCATAAGGTGTCAAAATTAAATCTTCTTATTGATATAATCATATTACAATATGCGTTTGTCCGATTTGTAGGGGATTTTTGCGCTTTGTGTCCGATTTCTCCATTGACGGATATATTATACTTATTTTAAAATTAATATGGATGGTATTTTCAGAAAAACGTGACAAGGAGTGGAGTTATGATAACTTTCATTGGATATCCGCAAAGCCAATCCAAGGCATTGTATTTGAGAAAGGTTTTCAATCTTAAAAAGCCTATTCGCAAGGCGGAGCTTGACTATACCGCGCTTGGAATCGTAAAGGCGTATTGTAATTCCTCTGAGCTTGGAGAGGATATATTGACTCCGGGCTGGACTGACTATAACGTGAGGATCCCGTATTACACCGAGGATATCAGTGACAGGCTGACAGTGGGGAAAAATACGCTTTCCTTTATCTTGGGTAACGGCTGGGCGGTCGGTAAAATCGCGTGGTTTGGAAATAAGCATTACGTGTCGAGAGCTATGCTTTGGTGCAGAGTGCGCATCGAATACGAGGATGGAGAGTTAAGAACCTTCGGTAGTGACGACAGCTTCCGTATGTCCTTTGGGCAGATTCTTGAAAACGATCTTTTGGACGGAGAGGTTCAAGACGCAAGACTTTCTCTCGGAGATTTCGGCGGCGCGGAATACGACGACTCAAAGTGGCTCCGTCCCATCATGTTCAACGGATATACCGACCGTCTTGAAAAAGCGATATCTCCGCTTACCTTGAAAAAGGAGCGCTTTAAAGGAACATATCTTTACGAAAAGGACGGCTATCGCATTTACGATTTCGGTCAGAATCATGCAGGCGTGTCGGAGGTAGGTATTTCCGATGCCATTGCGGGCTGTAAGCTGACCTTTGTGTACGGCGAAATGCTGAACGATGACGGCAGTATTCACCTCAAAAATCTGCGAAGTGCCAAGGCAACCGACACATATATCTGCCGCGAGGGGGCGCAGAGCTTTTGCCCGCTTATGACCTTCCACGGATACAGATATATGGGAGTGAAGATCGAGGGTGAGTGTAAGCTTTCAAAGGTTGAAAGCCGCATGATATACACGGATATTGATTTCCATGCGACGTTTGAGTGCTCCGACGAGAATATCAACAAGCTTTATTCAAATATTTTGGCAAGTCAGAAGAGCAACTTTATAAGCGTTCCTACCGACTGTCCTCAACGCGACGAGCGTCTTGGTTGGACGGGCGACGCGCAGGTCTTTTGTCTCAGCGCGATGTATAACGCCGATTGCCGCGCGTTTTTCAGAAAGTATTTGCAGGACGTTCGTGACGCTCAGGCGGAAAACGGAATGATAGACAGCGTGGCTCCCACGGTATGGAGAGATTTCGACAAGGTCAAGGGCTCACCCGCATGGGGTGACGTTATCACGGTCATGCCCTACGAATATTATCTTGTTTACGGTGACGAGGAGATCATTAGGGAGAATATTACCGCCGCAAAGAGGTGGGTCGATTATTGTCTTTCCGACAGCCAAGAGCTTATCAGAAATCCTTGCGGCTACGGCGATTGGCTCTCATTTGACGGCGGCACGGATAAGTCACTGATCGGTACGGCGTTTTGCGGATACAGCGCGCTACTTGTGTCGAAAATGTGCGAGATCATAGGTGACGGCGAGGCAGAGAAATACCGTGAAATATTTGAAAACGTGCGCTGCGCGTTCAGAGATAAGTATATAACGGAGAATGGAAGACTGTCAAGCGACTCCCAGACGGCTTACGTTTTGGCGTACAGCCTTAAAATGATGGATGCCGAGGAGATCGCGTCTCATCTTGTTCGCTGTATAGAAGCGCAAGGCTATCATCTTGCAACGGGATTTGTTGGTGTTAAGTATCTTTTGCCCACGCTTTGCGATATTGGAGAATATGATCTGGCATACCGCCTGTTTACTTCAACAGAGCATCCTTCCTGGTGCTACCCCGTGGTCAATGGAGCTACCACTATGTGGGAGCGCTGGGATAGCTACGTCGTGGGTCGCGGATTCAGGGAAAAGGGATGTAACAGCTTCAATCACTATGCCTTCGGCTCTGTGGCAGAGTGGATGTTTGGTTATGCGTTGGGCATTCGCTTTGGCTCGGATGGAATCGTAATAAAGCCGACTATTGACGAGAGCGGAAGGATCACTTATGCTTCGGGCAGTTACAGGCTTGACGGTAAGACGATCGAGGTTTCGTGGAAAAATCTTGATAACGGAATGACGGCACTTCAGCTTAAGGGTTGCGACAGAGTAAAAGTAGATCTTTCGGGATATTCAACTGTGGAAAAAATTAGCGAGGAGCTTTATCTGATAAAAAGATAAGGCTTGGGTATAAATCAAACAAAAAGGAGAGAAACAATGTCAGAGATTCTTGAAATTATTATGATAGTCAGCTTCGGAATATCCTGGCCGATGAACGTTATTAAATCCTACAAGGCGAGAACGACAAGGGGAAAGAGTCTTTGGTTTATACTGCTTATTCTTTTCGGATACATAGCGGGAATAAGCTCAAAGCTTGTCAGTGCCGAGTATATGGCAAATTTTGAGGACAAATGGTACGTTCTTATTTTCTACATAATAAACTTTATTATGGTCAGCATTGATCTTGGATTTTATATACGAAACTACAAGCTTGATAAGAAAAGAGAAGCGGGAGAAAATGTCTGACTTCAAACAAAAAGTGCGGTTGTCAATGCGCAGTGCTCTTAAGGACACTGCGCAACGAAATAAATCCCTTACGGGATTTGTGAAATGCACTTTGTGCGTGAAATTCGCTTTCAGCGAGTGAAATGCCTGCGGGCGTGAGGGGATTTATTTCATTTCACATCGAGCAGAGCGAGATATTTCACAATGTTCGACAGAATATTATTTCACATTTTGCAAAGCAAAATATTTCACTATATGCATTTGTGACCACAAATGCAGTGCTTGTCAAGAAAAGAGGACAGAGAGTGTAAAAACATTCTCTGTCCTTTTCCTGTTGATGGGTGCTATTTCCTGTTGGATTTAAAAACTGTCCTTTAGCACCCGAGGCTAAAGCAATCGCACTTTTTATTGCTATTTTTCGGGATTTTGCTTTTTCGATGCTCGCAGAGCGCGGTATTCGGTAAGACCGCAATGATTGTATCTCTTGAAAAACTGGTTCATACCGTATTCGTCGGCGAAATCACACAGCTCGGAAATTTCTTTAAAGGAAAGAGCGGTAGTTGTTGTCAGCTCCTCGATCTTCTCAAGCTTCTGTCGATTTATGGCTTCCTTCAGCGTTTTGCCCGTTTCCGAGACGAATATTCGGTTCAGGTGTCTTTCGCTGATATTAAATTTTTGCGAAATGTCGGCAGGGCGTATGCCTATACCGCTATGGTCGGCGATAAATCTTTGTATCTGCATGACCCTTGCTTGATTTTCGCTCAATGATTCGATCTCTGCAAGCTCTTGCGTGCGATAGGGCGAGGTAGCTTCAATAAATTCCAGTATAAGGCTTTCAAGATAGCTTGTGATAAGGCGACGGCGCACGGGAGTGTCGTGGTAGTTTTTGTTGATTGCAATATTCAAAATGTCTCTCATATATTTGGTCTCGTGATATGGGACGAGCTGTGACATCTTCTGTGGCAGATTTTTAAGCTGTGAAGATTTCACCTCAATAGAAAAAGCCATAATAAATCTTGCACCCACGGTGTCGCCGTCTACGATCTGGTGGAAGGTGTCGGGAGGGACGATGATAAAATCCGATTGCTCCACGATGATATTCTTGTTCTTTTCGATCTGCATCACGATGCGCCCCTCAAGAGCGTACTGTATCTCGTAAAAGGTGTGCTTTGTATATTGGGTAAAGAGACTTTCGGTTTCGCTTCCAACGATACGCGCCCAATAAATGTGGCATTTCATAAAGTCATTTTCAACGATTATGTTGTATTTCCCTATGGAATGCGATTTTCTTTCGATTATCTGATTGCCTGCATCCTTTTCCTGACTCACGCGCCTCTACCTCCCGTAATTTGTTTTCTTGCTTGTATTATACACTGTGCTCTGACAAAAATCAATAGCTGTGTCCAAATTAAAAGTGAAAATGTCCGATTTGTAGGGCGAAACAGGTGGTTATGTCCGATTTGTCGGTTGATAATAGGTCTTTTGATGTGTTATAATGAGACAAACACAGAGAGGAGGGGAGAGATGGATACTTTTTTGCCGATGCTTGGCATCGTGCTTTTGTTTGCCGCACTTTTGATCCCGGGATATATTCTCGGTAAAGCGCGGGCAATAAGTGACGCTTCCGCCCTTTCCTTCAGCAACATACTGATGTACGTTGCCATGCCTTTTCTGGTGTTTTCAAAGCTTCTTGAAATTGATCTTACTACCATCGGACTGACCGAGATACTTGTGTCGGCACTCCTGCCCATTGTTCTTGAATTGCTTCTCCTTCTTGTGTGCAGACTTGTATTTCGTGGGAAGGCATCAAGAAGCAGGGCGGCTACCTTCTGCTCGATCTTTCCAAATTGCGGATTTCTGGGTATCCCCCTGGCGGCGGCTATGTGGCCTCAAAAGCCCGAAATCGTTCTTTACATATCGATCTTTAACGTTGTCAGCACCTTTTTGCTTCTTACCCTCGGTGTTTACGTCCTTTCGGGTGACAAAAAGGCGATCAGCCTCAAAAAGACGCTGGTAAGCCCTATCTTTTTCGCGATAGTGCTGGGCGTTGTCGCCTCGCTTCTCAATATTAACGAGCATTGGAGAAGCGTCAGCACCTATGCCGTGACCCTTGCACAGCTTACCACACCTCTGGCAATGATAAGCCTCGGTTACGAGCTTTCAAAGCTCAATCTCCTCAAAATGTGGGCAAATGCAGGCGTGTATTTGACCTCATTTATAAAATTGATACTTTCGCCCCTCCTGACCATCGGATTCCTTGCGCTTTTGAAGCTTGTCTTCCGCGTAGAGCTTGGGGATTCGGTCGCGTCGGCGATGCTGGTGGCAACCGCGGTGTCAACCGCCGCGAGCGCACCGTCAATGGCGAAAAAATACGATGCCGACTCGGAGTACACCGCCACCTTGACCCTCGCGAATACTCTGCTTTGCATTGTAACGCTTCCGCTGATCTACACTCTGCCGGAAGTGATATTCTGACCTTGTCAATATCCCCTCGGGGAATATTATGAATTTGAAAAATATTTGTTGTGCCGCAAAGCGGCAGAATGGAGGTACATTATGATAAAAGTTGGATGCGGAACGGTTCTTTTCAGAGAATATGAGCTTGAAAGAAGCCTTGATGCCATTAGAAACATCGGTTTTGAGTATTTCGAGACTCAAGCAGTTGGAAAGTGGTGTCCCCACGTCAACGTTGAAGAGGACGATCCCGAAAACCTTGTAAGACTCAAGGAAAAGTATGGCTTTAAGGGTATTACCGGTCTTTGGTCGCTTCGCGGAAGCCTTATTTCCAACTCCAGAGCGGTTGAGTCGGGTATCCGTACTATCGAGTGGGCGGCTGCCGCAGGTATTCCCGTAGTTCATACCGGTGACGGTCACAAGCCTGCTGACATGAGCATCGAGGATGCATACAAGACTCTTGAGGAGAGACTCGGTCTTATTCTCGAGGCGGCAAGAAAGCACAACGTAACGGTCGCTATCGAGCCTCACGGAACCTTCTCTCTCACAGCAGAAGGTCTTAAGAAGATCATGGCTATGGGCGACCCCTCCTGCCTTGCTATCAACTACGATGGATGTAACATATTCCGCGCAGGCTACGTTGAGAGCGGCAAGGATGACCAGTACAAGGGAATTGCTAAGGGTGAGAACGAGGTCAAGGTGCTTGAGAGCGTTATCGACAGAGTCGTTCACTGTCACGCAAAGGACATCAACACAAAGCAGATCTGCGTTCCCGTTGGCGAGGGCGTTGTCAACGTTAAGGGAGTTGTTGAAACTCTTATGAAGCATAATTACGACGGTGTCATCTCGGTTGAGACCGAGGGCGGCGGAAGCTTTGAGAGCATTGTCGATCTTGCAAAGAAGAGCTACGACTATTTGAATTCTATCATTAAGGCTTAATTTTTGGAGGATAGAAAAATGAGAAAAATATATAAAGTTGGTGTTATCGGAACAGGTGACATCAGTACTCAGTATCTTACAAACGCGAAGAACGTTAAGATGTTCAAGGACTATTATCAGATCGTGTCGGTTGCCGACCTTGTAGTAGAAAAGGCTCAGGCTAAGGCGGCTGAATTCGGTATTCCCAAGTACGGTCTGCCGGAGATCGTTTATAACGACCCTGAGATCGATATCATCATCAACCTCACCGTGCCTAAGGCACATGAGGAGGTAACTATAAAGGCTCTCGAATCCGGTAAGCACGTTTATTCCGAGAAGCCCTTGGCAACCAGCCGCGAGGGCATCAAGAGAATTATGGAGACCGCTGAGAAGTGCGGCAAGAGAGTCGGTTGCGCTCCCGATACCTTCATGAGCGCTCCTATGCAGACCGCAAAGAAGGCAATCGAGGAGGACTGGATCGGTAATCCTATCGGCTTTACCGCCCTCTGCCCTATGAGAGGTAACGAGTTCGCCAGAAGCGACTGTGATTTCTACTACAAGAAGGGCGCAGGTCCTATGCTGGATATGGCTCCTTATTATCTTAACGTAATGGTCAGCCTTTTCGGTGCAGTTGACAGTGTTTACAGCATGCAGAAGAAGACCTTTGAGCAGAGAACCATCAAGCACGCGACTCGCCGCGGTGAGAAGATCGACGTTGAGATCCCCACCCACGTTTGTGCAAGC
>JBGVHJ010000048.1:0-15291 GCA_045122255.1 Eubacteriales bacterium
CTCCGCCGTGAATCACAAGTGATTCACGCTTGGCAAAAAAGAACACGCCGAAAAGGAGATTTCGCCGCGTGCGCGCGGCGACCAACGCTCCGCGCGTTGGATCGGCGGTCGCTTTTGAAAAAGCGACGCAAAACTTTCAAAATGACAGCGTTCATCTAACCGACAAATCAAAATTTGAACAACAAAAAAACGCTTCATTGATTTAATGAAGCGTTTTTTTATTATTAAAGTGTTTTTAAGAATCCTTCAAGTCTCTTAGCCATAAGAATATGACCTGCATCGTTGGGATGAAGTCCGTCGGGGCAATATTTCTGCTTAATGATCGGCACTTTCGGCTGAATTCCACTTACCGACCACATATCAAGCACGGGAAGCGAATAATATGCCGCTACCTCTTTGATTATCTCGACGTATCTTGAAAGAGGAGCTACGTCCTCAGCCTTAAAGCCGTCGCCGCGAAGATTATCCTCATTACAGCGGTGCAGAGGCGTCATAACGGCAATAGTTGCTTCCGGATAAGTATTTATGAGGTAGTCGAATAACGCGTGGCAGGCGCCGTAAAATGTATCCTGAGTGCGATCTGAAAACTGACCGATAGGGGCATCACCGTGACCGAAGTCGTTAGTTCCGCCAAAAACCACGATAGCATCGGCATCCTTATCCATTTCCTTGGCTCTCATAAGAAAATCAAGATCATGTCTGGGATTTGCTGAAGGAGTATGCTGGAGCGCAAATCTCGTTCCGCCAATTCCGTATCCGCGCACGATCGCTCCCGTTTCCCTTCCAAGCACGTTCCAATAAGTATTATCCTTGCTTGACGCTCCGTGACCCTCTGTTATACTGTCACCGAGAAAATTAATTTTAAGTCCTTTAAGCTCCATAAAGCACTGCTCCCTTACAAATCAATAGGTTGGTGAATCGAGATACCAATTACCGTTTTCAAATACGAAGGATAATTCCACCTCGCATCTGACATTGTTTTTCAAAGAATAGCTATCGATCACCACGTTTACGTAATCCGAGGAATAAGGCTCAACGACTCTCATTGTTGAATAATCGTATATTCTCTCCTCAAGAGTGAAATCATATAGGCTTACGTGCTGGCAAAGATACTCTCCGTCATCGTAAAAACGGACGTATGCGCTAAGTTCTCCGGTCATAATACCGTCAAACGCGCTTTCATATACCTCGGATAAATAATCCTTTGAATATATTTCTTCCGCGGCTATCTTTATATGATCTATACTGACGTATTCGGAATTTTCCATCAAACGGTCGTAATTTCCAAGAGAATCGTTGAAATATATCATTTTTTTCTCGGTCATCGGATCGTCACGTCTATAAACCGGAAGACCGTTACCGAAAAATATCACGTTCAGCTCTTTTGATTCTTCAATAAGATAAACGAATCTTTCTCTTAATCCTTCGATATCCGTAGGCTCACTTGAACAGGAGGTAAATGCAGAAAGAGCGCACACTATCATAACAAAAGCCATAATAGCCGCAAAAATTCTTTTCTTCATTATATCTCCTCTGCTCCTTCTTCAGCCTCAGCGACTTCGGTTACCTCGGTAGAGGTCTCTTCGGTCACAACTGCTTCAACAGCCTCGCCTTCTGCCGCATCAACCGTTTCTGCCTCCTCGGGTTCTTCCTCCTTGGCAGTCTTGGTAACATTAACCAGCTTCTGACCCTTATCAAGACGCATCATAATAACACCGGATGCGGTTCTCGAATAGGTGGAAACGTCTGCGGCGGGAGTTCTTATAATAATACCCGAATCGGTTATCATCATGATATCGTCATCCTCGTCGACCGAAATGATACCTGCAAGCAGACCGGTCTTTTCGGTAAGGTTATGACAGATAACACCACCGCCTCCGCGGTTCTTCATAAGTCTGAAGTCTTCAAAATCGGTTCTCTTACCAAATCCGTTTTCGGTAACGGTAAGCAGCTTCTTGCCTTCTTCAACGTTAACTACACCAATAACGTAGTCGTCGCCCTTAAGTCTTATACCGCGAACGCCTCGAGCGCTTCTTCCCATAGGTCTGACCTCGCTCTCGTCAAATCTGACAGCGTTACCCTCTCTGGTTGCAAGAATAAGCTCATTTTCACCGTTTGTCTTAGTAACGAAGAGCAATTCGTCGCCCTCATCAAGATTGATTGCGATCTTACCGCCCTTTCTCTGGTATGCATACTCGGTAAGAAGAGTCTTCTTGATAACACCCTGTCTGGTTACCATTGTAAGATATTCGCCCTCGGTAAACTCATTTACGCTGATCATGGAAGTGATCTTTTCTCCGCTCTGAAGTTCAAGCAGATTGACTATATTCGAGCCCTTGGCGGTTCTGGATGCCTCAGGGATCTGGAACGCGCGCAAAGCCTGCACCTTACCCGTATTAGTAAAGAACAGAAGGGTGGAATGGCTGAATACTACGGAGATCTTTTCAATAAAGTCTTCCTCACGGGTAGCCATAGCGGTAATTCCCTTTCCGCCTCTGTGCTGTGCGGAATAGGTATCGGAGGGCAATCTCTTTATATAGCCCGCCTGAGTCATAGTAACTACGCAGTTATGCTTTTCAATAAGATCCTCAAGATCGATATCATCAATAGCCTGCTCGATCCTTGTTCTTCTTTCATCGGCATATTTTCTCTTGATCTCAAGCATTTCTTCCTTGATGATATCGATGATCTTTCTCTCATCGGCAAGAATGCCCTCAAGCTCTTCGATAAGAGCGTGGAGTCTTTCAAGCTCTTCCTCGATCTTCTGTCTCTCCATACCGGTAAGACGTCCGAGAGTCATTTCAACGATCGCCTGAGCCTGGATCTCGGTAAGACCGAATCTTTCCATAAGGGTGATCTTGGATGCACCTATAGAGGGGCTGGTCTTCATTATCTGAACGATCTCGTCGATATTATCGAGAGCGATCTTATATCCCTCGTATATATGTGCTCTTGCCTTTGCCTTTTCGAGATCAAACTCGGTGCGGCGGCGAATAACAGACTTCTGGTGGTCAATATAATAATCAAGTATCTGCGCGAGGTTAAGTACCTTAGGCTGCTGACCTACTACCGCCAGGAAGTTAGCTGAGCAGGTGCTCTGAAGCTCGGTGTACTTATAAAGCTGATTGAGTATAACCTCACCGTTAGCGTCACGGCGGTATTCAACCACTATCCTCATACCGTCTCTGCCCGATTCGTCGCGTAGCGCGGTAATTCCGTCAATTCTCTTATCCTTTACAAGTCCCGCAATAGACTCGACGAGAAGGCTCTTATTTACCATATATGGGATTTCGGTAATAACAATTCTATTATTATCAGCCTCTACCTCAGCCTTTGCTCTTACGTAAATTCTTCCCTTACCGGTGGTATAGGCATCCATAATACCCTGAGTACCGTGGATGGTAGCGTACGTCGGGAAATCGGGACCCTTAATGAATTCCATAAGGTCCATAATAGAGCAATCGGGATTTTCCATACGGTAGATAGTACCGTCGATGACCTCGCCAAGGTTATGAGGAGGCACGTTGGTAGCCATACCGACCGCTATACCTACGCTTCCGTTTACAAGGAAGTTGGGAAAGCGAGAAGGAAGTACAGCAGGCTCTCTGAGTCTGTTATCAAAGTTAGGAACGAACTCAACGACCTCTTTTTCAAGATCGCGGGTCATTTCATTTGCAATTTTATCAAGTCTTGCCTCGGTATAACGGTAAGCCGCAGGGGGGTCTCCGTCCACAGAACCGAAGTTACCGTGACCTTCAACAAGAGGATAACGGAGAGAGAAGGGCTGAGCCATACGAACCATAGTTCCGTAAACCGATGAGTCACCGTGAGGATGGTAGCGACCGAGAACGTTACCGACTGTGGTCGCAGACTTACGGAAGGGCTTATCGTGTGTGAGGTGGTCCTCATACATTGCATAGATAACTCTTCTCTGACCGGGCTTCATTCCGTCGCGTACGTCGGGCAGAGCTCTCGACATAATAACCGACATAGAATACTCGATGAAGGATTTTTTAACCTCCTTCTCCATATTTACGTCAATTATCTTTTGGTTTTCAAATAAATAGACGTCGTTGTCATGCTTGTTCTTTTCAGTAGCCATTTAACGATTCCTTTCTTTGGAAAAATCAGCTTCAATGATCTATTTTTCCTTTTATGTCCTTTCCTTTGAATAAACGGTATATTCCAAAAACCGCACCGTAAGCGGGGATCATACACAAAACGTATGCAAAATATTCGGGGATAACGATCTTTAAAAGCATATCTATTACCGATAAGCTTCCCGATGTCAATATCAGATAAGCGAAGGTGAATATCTCTCTTAAAAGCCCTGCTATCATTGCGTAGAAGATAAACGAAGGCAGATTCTTTCTTAAAAACCAACCAACGAATACTCCGCAAAAATATCCGCACAGCATAAACAGCAGAGGGGAAACCGAAAGAGCAGTTCCGCCCAAAATATCGGTAAGAGCTCCGGTGATTATACCTGTGATCGCTCCCGTCTTTTCTCCAAAAATAAAGCCTATAGCGCAAACTAATGCCAGAGTAAGAGCAGGAACGCTTCCAAACACGCTGAGGCAGGTAGTCTGCAATATTGCGGAGACAAATATTAACAGTGAAAAGCACAAAACGTAGGCAATTATCTGCTTTACCTTAATCTTTTTTCCTTGCTCTTCACGTCCCATTCTTTTATTTTCCGACATTTTTAAACCTCACTAAAGCAAGCTCAGTTTGAGGTATCTTTTTCAAAGCCCGTAACTATCAAAAGATAATTCAGATCATTGAAATCAACAGCAAGCTTTACCCTTGCCGACTTGGTTCTCAGATTTTCTTCCGTATCAACCGAAGAGATGATTCCGATAAACAAGCCCTCGGGATAAATACTACCGAGACCGCTGGTATATACCAGGTCTCCTACCTCAACGTCGGCATCGGGAGAAATATAACGCAGATAACATTCTCCCTCATCCTTCAGCAAAATATCGCCCTCAAGAATTCCCGTAACTCCGCTTCTTACAACAAAAGCTCCAACCGACGACGAAGGCTCGGTAATAACCCTCACACGGCACCAACGGCTGCCTATTTCACAAACAGAGCCGACAAGACCGCTTTTTACGATAACCGGCATTCCGATCTCTATTCCGTGGTCGCTACCCTTATTCAGAGTGATGACGGTTGAATAGTTATCTGCCTCGGTTCCTACTATGATAGCCTCGGCAAATTTGAATCCGGGATAACTTTCCTTGATCTCAAGATATTCCTTAAGCCTTTCATTTTCCTGCTTCAGAGCTTCCGCATCTTTGAGCTGATCTTCAAGCTCTTCAATTTTATCCTTCAGCTCCTTATTCTCAGCATCAAGCTTATCTATAGTTGAGAAATATTTCAGATATCCTTCAAAGGAATCTTCAACGTATCTCACACCGTATCTCAGCGGAACAGAGATAGTATTAACAAGATCCTTTACGGGATCGGCTATTCCCATAGCAGAGAGAGTCAGGGTGAATATCGTGACGAATATTGCTATAGCAAGGACTACGATGAAAAATTTATTTTTAAAAAATTTCATATATATCCTTAATTTTCATAAAGTTTTCAACAGACATTTCAACACCCTGTGGAAAACTTTTTAATTTGTTCAAAACAATGTTGATCCAATATAGAAACGGTGTTTACAGTTTTCACATGATCTGTAATTTTTTCCTTATTTTACAAGAAAATCAATAGCTTTACAGTGAATAATTTTTTCTAAATCCAAAATTGTTGAAAACCTCGTCATTTTAATCCGAAATTCGACATATCAACATACGTCTATCGAAAAGATACGTGTTAAAAACTTTTAGATATCAAGATTCTCCGCAAGATAAGCGTTCTGCTCGATAAATATTTTTCTGGGCTCTACCTTATCACCCATAAGAAGCGAGAACATCTCGTCGCAAGCGATGGCATCCTCGATAGTGACCTTCAGAATAGTTCTTGTAGCGGGATCCATCGTAGTCTCCCAGAGCTGCTCTGCATCCATCTCACCAAGACCCTTATATCTGTCTGCTTCGATGTTCGCTGTATTTCCGCTCTCGCCGGCAAGCTCTGCTATATACATATCTCTTTCAGCATCCGAGAACGCATACTTTTCATTGCCCTCCTTGGCACCTCTCTTGTACACCTTGTAAAGCGGAGGCTGAGCCAGGAACACGTGACCGTCCTCTATAAGCTGTCTCATATGTCTGAAAAGGAAGGTAAGAATAAGTATTCTGATATGAGAACCGTCTACATCCGCATCGGCCATTATGATTATCTTGCCGTAACGGAGCTTTTCGATATCGAATTCATCGCCGATTCCGCATCCGAGAGCCTGGATTATAGGAAGAAGCGAAAGGTTTCCGTAGACCTTGTCAACTCTCGTTTTTTCAACGTTAAGGACCTTACCGCGAAGGGGCAGGATCGCCTGGAACTTTGAGTTTCTTCCCTGCTTTGCGCTTCCTCCCGCGGAGTCTCCCTCTACGAGATAGAGCTCGGTCAATGTTGCGTCCTTTTCCTGACAGTCGGCAAGCTTACCGGGAAGGGTGCTTCCCTTAAGGAAGTCCTTTCTCGTAGCCTCTCTTGCCTTTCTTGCCGCTTCTCTTGCACGGGATGCCGCAAGTGCCTTATCGAGGATCGCCTTACCGGTACCGGGATTTTCCTCAAGATAATCGGCAAGCTTCTGCGAAACTATATTATCAACAAGGGTTCTGATCTCACTGTTACCAAGCTTAGCCTTGGTCTGGCTTTCAAACTGTGCGTCCTCGAGCTTTACACTGACGATAGCGCAAAGACCCTCTCTTACATCCTCACCCGAAAGGTTTTTATCCTTTTCCTTGAGGATTCCGGCTTTTCTTCCGTAATCGTTAAGGACTCTTGTGAGAGCCGTCTTAAATCCGGTCTCGTGAGTACCGCCCTCAATGGTATTCATATTATTAGCGAAGGTCATAACGCACTCGTTATAGCCGTCGTTATACTGAAGAGCTACCTCGCAAACACTGGTATTCTTCTCGCCCTTCATATAGATAACGTCGGAGTGAACGGGCTCGTTGTGTCTGGTCTCGGTAAGATACTCTACGAAGCTCTTGATACCGCCCTCGAAGCAAAGCTCGTTAACTACGGGCTCTTCTCCTCTGTCGTCGATAAGAACGATCTTTATTCCCGCATTAAGGAAGCTCTGCTCTCTCATACGGTTAAGAAGAGTATCGTAATCAAACACGGTCTCCTCAAAAATCTCGGGGTCGGGCTTGAACGTGACCTTAACACCGTGAGGACGCTCGGGGGACTCTCCCTCACAGACGAATTTTCTCGCTACAACGCCTCTTTCGAATCTTTCGGTATATCTCTTGCCCTCATAGCAGTCGTCGAGCTCTACCCACAAAGAAAGAGCGTTTACAACAGACGCACCTACACCGTGGAGACCGCCCGCGATCTTATATCCGCCGCCGCCGAATTTTCCTCCTGCGTGAAGAATGGTATAGACCACCTCGGGAGTAGGGATTCCCTCCTTGGGGTGTATACCTGCAGGAATACCTCTTCCGTTATCCTCTACGGTCACGCTGTTATCGTAGTTAAGAGTAACCGTGATCTTATCGCAGTATCCTGCCAGAGCCTCGTCGATGGAGTTATCCACTATCTCGTAAACAAGATGATGAAGACCGCGCACGGAAGTAGTACCGATATACATACCGGGTCTCTTTCTTACCGCCTCGAGTCCTTCAAGCACCTGTATCTCGTTTTCGCCATAATGCTGCTCGTTCATCTCTTCGGATTTTTTGATCTCTTCAGACATTTTTATACCTACCTTTTTTTAATTGAACCTTATGAAATCTGACTGTCAAATTTATAAATTATTTTCCGCTCTTCCCAAAAGCGCCGACGTGGATATCTGGGAGAAGCATATCATATATTTTCCGTTTTCCTTGTAGAGAATAAAGGATTTCGGTATCTCATCCTTTGCGGATACCACAAGCTCCTCTCTTTCGGCATCGGAAAGAAACTTTCTGGTTATATTCGAAACGGTGCAATTATCCATATCGAATATACCGAGAATATCCTTTTCTCTTATGTTTTTGTTATTTCCTGCGTGAAGATACATTTTAATCTCCATTTCGCCGCTTGCGGCGGCACAATTAGTAATCGATGAATTTTGCCGATGGCAAAATTCGCGCGTGAAACAGTTTATTTCACTGAAGGAAAGAAGTAACTTTCACGCTAACCTCACAATAATTCAAATCTGCCGTTCTTTACCGATATAAGTCTGTCGGCATTTATATTACTGCTTTCACAGCAGGTAAGTATCACCTGCTTGTCCGCAAGATTAGACAAAAGATACTGTCTTCTGCCACCGTCAAGCTCGCTCAATACGTCGTCAAACAAGAATACCGGGTAATCTCCGCCACATTCGTCCTTGATTATTTCGCCTTCAGCAAGCTTTAAGGCAAGCGACAGAGACCTTTGCTGCCCCTGCGACGCGAAAATTCGCGCTCTGTTGCCGTTTAAGCTTATTTCCATATCATCCTTGTGAATCCCCCACAGAGTCGAGCCTGCGCCGATTTCTCGGTCGTGGTGGCCGAAATAAAGGCTTCTGTAAGCCTCGCGGCATTTATTTACGTCGAAGCATTCTTCTTCACTGAGCTTGCAGGACGAAATATACTCAATTTCCGGCAATTCTCTCTCCCCCGTCATATCGGAGAAGCATTTTGCAACGTACTTTTTTAATTTTTCGATATACCTTACTCTGTACTCGGTAATTGTCGCCGCCTCGGCAGCCAATTGCTCCGAAAAAAGGTCTATCATCGAATCAAAGGAACCGCGATTTTCCTCGGCATCCTTTATAAGGGCGTTTCTCTCCTTCAGTATCGTAGCATATCTCTGCAAGGACTTCATATAAAGCGGTCTTATCTGTGATATAGCAACGTCGAGAAAGCTTCTTCTAAGTGCCGGACCTTCTTTTATGATAGAGAGATGCTCGGGGCAGAAAAGCACCACCTTGAAGCTTCCTACCATATCCGAGGTCTTTGAAACTCTGACCTTATTCTGCTCAACTCTTTTTGCACGTCTATCCGAAAAAACTCTCATAGATATTTCCATATCTCTCGTGTCATCGGTATAAGAATTTCTGATAAAGCAGAATTCTTCACCAAACCGTATGGTATCCTTATCCACGCCTTGGCGGAAGCTCTTTCCTAAAGCCGTCATATATATAGCTTCAAGAAGATTAGTCTTTCCTTGGGCATTTTCTCCGATAAGCACGTTAGTGCCTTGGCAAAAATCAACGTTTGCCGATTCTATATTTCTGAAATTTTCAACGTATATATTTCGGCAAAACATTGTTTTTCCTTTCTTTTATGCAGGGCTCTGCCCCTGCACCCCGCAAGAAACTTTTTTGAAAAAGTTTCTTGACTTCAAAAACTTTCAAAAATTTTTTATACAAACTCGCAACACGATAGCGGTTATGCTCAGATTCAAATCGATCCCGTTTAAAAGAACTATATTTGATTCTAATAAATCTATTTCAGGGAAGTTTTTGGAGGTGTGGAACCTTTTTTCAAAAAGGTTCCACAATCCGCATCCCCGCATCCTTCTTTTAGTCTCTGGTTCTTACGGGAAGGAGCATAAAGAGCTCGCTGCCGCTTTCCTCGTCGCAGGGCTCGACGTTGATGCCCATAAGAGGAGAAGACATAGAAAGCTTTACTACGTCGCTTCTACATGCCTTAATACTGTCTATAAGGAATCTGTTATTAAATGCAATAGAAATATTGTCGCCGGTATGCTCAACGTTGAATTCGTCGTAGATGCTGCCGGCAGAGGATACTGCGGATACCTTAAGAATATCCTCACATATCTCGATCTTAACGTGAGAGCGAACGCTTCCCGCAATTCTTTCCTCAGTGATAAGAGAAGCCTTTTCAAGAGCAGCAAGGATCTGCTGCTTGTTTGCCTTCACACCGATCTTATGGTTCTTGATTATAATACTGTTGTAGTTAACGAATTCACCGACGATAAGTCTTGTAAAGAATGTGAGGTCATCGAATGCAACCACCATATTTTTATGGCTCATGTAAACGGTAACGGTATCTTCATCGTCATCGGAAAGAAGCTTTGTAAGCTCGTTTACAGACTTTACGGGAACGATAAAGGAGAAATCAACTCCTCTATCGGAATTAGCAAGCTTCGAAAGCTCTGCCTCGGCGGAGCATACCGCCAGCTTGAAGCCGTCGCAAGCGACTACGTTGATCTCGTTCTCGGCGGTTTTAATAAAGCATCCGTTAAGCACGGGACGGGGCTCGTTAACACCCATAGCATAAGAAACCTTAGAAAGCATCTTCTTAAGCTGAGCCTGATTTACTACGAATCCCTTTTCAGAAACAAGGTCGGGGATCTCAGGGAAATCTTCGGCCTTCAGAGCGCCGGTGCGGTGGGAGCTCTTTCCGCACTCAAAGAGCACGCCAAGCTTCTGGTCAACGGTAAGAGTGATATCCTCTCCGTCCATAACTCTGAGGGTCTGGTTGAATTTCTGCGCATTAATAATATAAGAGCCCTGCTCAAGCACCTCACAGTCAACTGTGATCTTCATACCCTTTTCAAGGTCGAATGCAGTCATAGTGCAGCTGTTATCCGAATTAGCCTCGATAAGAATACCCTCTACTGCGGTAAGAGTGCTCTTTCCGGAAACTACGCTCATAAGGGGAGATATCTTGTTGCTTATTTCCTGTCTGTTAAAAGTTATTTTCATAAAATTGTTCGCCCTAGGGGCTCCTTTCTGTTAACCATTATACTCTCGCGCACGCGAAAGAACGATATATTGATTTATTGAATGAATAGTAGTATCAGTAATAAGGGGTGGAAGATTGTGGAAAAGTGGTCTTTTCCCTTTTGTAGTAAAGCTTTTCAATCAACAGCTGAATGTAGGATATTAGTAAATTTCCATTGAAAACTTAACGTAACAATCAAGAATTTTTCGGTGATTTTCTGAAAAATCAGATTTTTTGAATTAAATATACCGGTTATTAGTTTTCAACAAAACACCAACAGTGTTTAAAACTAAAAAGTATTGATTTTCCTTTTGTCGTAAAGTGTTTTCAAATGTCGAAAAGCTGTTGAAAAGGCAATTTATTCCTTGATTTCCTTTATAAGCTCGCTGATCTCTATCTCAACTGCGGGAGATGTGGATATCTTCTTTTTGATAACCTCGACGGAGGATATTACCGTTGCGTGATTTCGGTTGAAGATTCTGCCGATGCTGGGATATGAAATATCTGTAATGGTTTTTATAAGATAGATCGCAACGTGTCTTGCCTGAGCAACGTTCTTAACTCTCGAGTTGCCGGTAAGCTCCTGTCTCGTTACGTCATATTTTTTCTCGATCGCCGCGAATATCTTATCCACGGTCACGCTGGTAGGCTCAGCACCGCCTAAAAGCTCGGTCATGATGCTTTTAGCTCTTTCGAGGGTGATCTCGTTACCTTCAAGAAATTTGATGGCTACGAGCTTTTTGACGGCTCCCTCGATCTGACGGATGTGAGTTCTGAGATTCTCTGCGAGATAGGTGATTATCTCGTCAGACACCGTAATTCCCGCCTGAGAGATCTTATTCTTGAAGATCGCAATTCTCAGCTCAAGATCCGGAGGCTGGATATCCGCGATGAGTCCCCACTCAAATCTCGTCTTAAGTCTATCTTCAAGAGTTTTAATATCCTTGGGAGGACGGTCGGAGGTAAGAATTATCTGCTTACCCTCCTCGTAGAGAGTATTGAAGGTATGGAAGAATTCCTCCTGGGTTGATTCCTTGCCGGCAATGAACTGGATATCGTCGATAAGCAGAACGTCGCAGGTTCTGTACTTGTCTCTGAACTTAGACATCGATTTTTTGGCAAGGCTTTCTATCATCTGATTGGTGAAGTCCTCACCCTTTATGTAGATAATATTTGCGAAAGGATTTTTTCTCTTTATCTCATTTGTGACCGCGTAAAGAAGGTGAGTTTTTCCGAGACCGCTGGGGCCGTAAATAAAGAGAGGGTTATAATCCTGTGCAGGACGGTCTGCAACCGCTATACAAGCCGCGTGAGCAAACTTATTTGAGCTACCTACGATAAAGTTGTTGAAGGTATACTCAAAGTTAACTGTGGGCATTGTAGAGCCTATAACGGGCTTAACGTCCTGAATAGCAGGAGTGCCTTCATCCTCACTGTCGGGCAAACGATCCTCATTTGCTATCTGGCTACGAATCTTTTCAACGTTGACCGAAGGATTTTTGGATTCGACGATAACGTTGATCTTAAATCCCATAAAATCACTGAAAAGCTCTTCAAGCTGAGAGAGGTACTTGTCCTTGATTATCTTCATTTTGAATTCGGAGGTAGTCGCCATGGTAAGACTGTTTTCCGAGAAAGAAATTATCTCAATGTCTCCAAACCAGAGATTCATAGCGGTCGAGCTCAGCTGCTGCTTCATACTGTCCTGAACCAAAGACCAGATCTCTTTTATTTCCTTCAAATAATCCACAAAATCAATTCCTTTCTTTTATTTTTGCCTATAATATATAATAATTAATATTAATTTAAATATATACGCTAATTATATCACATTTTTTATTATTTTTCAAGGGTATATCACCTTAAAAAAAGCTAATTTTCCTTTATTTTATAAGGAATTTTTAAAATTTACATTTTTTTAACATTCTAAAGCTCAAAATATAACAAAAAATCGAGAAATGCAATAAGCATCTCTCGATTTTTTTATTGAAAATTATATCAAATTAGCCGATCTTACCCTGGTTGATCTTGATACCGGGGCCCATAGTGGAAGCTACGGTGCAGCTCTTGATGTACTGACCCTTTGCAGCTGCGGGCTTAGCCTTAACGATAGCGCCGAGAAGAGTATCGAAGTTCTCCTGAAGCTTAGCCTCACCGAAGGAAGCCTTACCGATAGGACAGTGGATAATGTTGGTCTTGTCAAGTCTGTACTCGATCTTACCAGCCTTAGCCTCGGTTACTGCACGAGCAACGTCGGGGGTAACGGTACCTGCCTTAGGAGAAGGCATGAGTCCCTTAGGACCGAGAACCTTACCGAGACGACCGATAACGCCCATCATGTCGGGAGAAGCGATTACGATATCGAAATCGAACCAGTTCTCCTGCTGGATCTTTTCTGCGTACTCTGCGCCGCCTACGTATTCTGCGCCTGCGTCGAGAGCCTTCTGTACGTTGTCACCCTTTGCGAATACGAGAACCTTTACGCTCTTACCGGTACCGTTAGGAAGAACAACTGCGCCTCTGACCTGCTGGTCTGCGTGACGGGAGTCAACGCCGAGACGAACGTGTACTTCAACGGTCTCGTCGAACTTTGCCTTAGAAGTCTGGCAAACGAGAGCGAGAGCCTCAGCGGGATCGTAGAGTCTGTTCTTTTCTATAAGCTTTACGCTATCTGTATATTTCTTTCCCATTTTCTACTACCCCCTTATTAGTCTTCAACAACAACGCCCATGGAACGAGCGGTACCCGCTACCATGCTCATAGCAGCCTCGATGGAGCCTGCGTTGAGGTCGGGCATCTTTGTTTCAGCGATCTTTCTAACCTGCTCCTTGGTGATCTTAGCAACCTTTTCCTTGTTAGGCTTGCCGGAAGCAGTCTCGATACCTGCTGCCTTCTTGATAAGAACTGCTGCAGGGGGAGTCTTAGTGATGAAAGTGAAAGAACGGTCAGCATAAACTGTAATAACAACAGGGATGATAAGACCCATGTCGTTCTTGGTTCTTTCGTTAAATTCCTTTGTAAATACGGGTATTGCAACACCGTACTGACCAAGCGCGGGACCTACGGGAGGCTGAGGAGTAGCCTTACCTGCAGGGAGCTGCAGCTTGATGTAACCCATAATTTTCTTTGCCATAATAAATTACACCTCCAATGTGGTACTTGTGCGGGAGAATTACCAAATTTTTCTCCCTCCCACTTACAGTCGCGTTATGCGACGCACTGTTTGCTTTAAGAAACAGTTAAAGAATCAATTCTGTGTTTTGAGCTTGAGCATTTCGGCGTCGATCTCGACAGGCATATCTCTGCGTCCGCGCTTTACGAGCACGGTAACGGTCTTAAGGTCTTCGGTGATAGACTGAACAACACCGTCATATCCTTCAAACAATCCGTTACAAACGCTGACCTCGTCACCAACGTTGAAGCTGAGCTGAACCTTAGCTTCTTCAACGCTTTCAAGGTTCATATCAAGAACTTCCTTTTCACTCAAAGGTGTGGGACGCGATCCGGGGCCTACGAAGCCGGTAACACCGGTAATGTTTCTGACAGCGTGCCAGCTTTCGTCTGTCATTATCATCTTAACGAAAACATAGCTGGGGAAGATCTTAAGCTCCTGAACCTTCTCCTTGTCACCGTCTTTCTCGATAACCGTTTCAACGGGAACCTTAATATCATAAATAAGATTTCCAAGTCCGCGATTCTCGACGATCTTTTCAAGGTTAGCCATAACCTTGTTTTCATAACCCGAATAGGTGTGCGCAACGTACCATCTCAGGCCTACGTTCATTCCATCAATATCACTCATAGTTTATCTCCAGGAAGAAACAATCTCAGTAAGGAATGCAATACCTTTCTCAAATGCAGTATCCATAAGGAATATAGCGAACGCAACTGCCAGGGCAACTACAACAACGACTATAAAGCTCTTACGGGTGTTTTCTTTAGAAGACCAAACGATCTTTTTAAGCTCGCTCTTTACGGAACGGAGGAAAGCAACAACCTTTGTACGGAATCTTATGATAAGTGCTGCAGCAATTGCAACAATACATACGATAATTACAGAGTTGATAATAAGGGTGTTTCTGGTTTCAACAGCTTCCTTATTTTCTGTTGTTGTTTCTTCTTTTTTGGACTCTTCCTTTTTCGTTTCTTCCGTTTTACCGGATTCGCTCTCAGAAGAATCGCTTACGTTTTCGGTTGTTTCGGTTTCGTTGTCGCTAACGGACTCGGTAGTAGCAGCGAATACAGAAACGGTAAAGAGTGATACAACCAGCACAAGAGACAGGAGAAGGGCGATAAGACTTCTTTTAGTTGTGATAGTCATATTGAATCCCCCTATTACTTAGACTCTTTGTGAAGAGTGTGCTTGCGGCAGAACTTACAGAACTTCTTAAGCTCGAGTCTGTCGGGATCATTCTTCTTGTTTTTCTTTGTGTCGTAATTTCTCTGCTTGCACTCGGTGCATACGAGAGTAATTTTGACTCTTGCATCATTAGCCATGATTTCGGCACCTCCCATTTGA
>JBGVHJ010000049.1:0-5474 GCA_045122255.1 Eubacteriales bacterium
GATCCGCATATTGCCATACAATTTTTTCTTTTCTGCCGTCATAGGTATCCCTCCTTTCGTTTGTTTTTCTTGATATTACATTCTACCATATTTTACGGCTTTTTTCAAGACGGAGAATGTGAACGACACGATATTTCATTCAGAAAATTCGCATTTTGACCTTCCTACCATTTATCCAATATCACGGAACAGACGAAAACAGCACAAAAGTCCTTGATTTCTCTATACTTTTGCGCTTAACATCCCACGGCAGAAAAAGAAAAACTGTAAATATCGCCTTCAATTTCACAAATATGTGCAAACTTTTCACGTAAAAGTGGTCTGTCCTACATTTTGGGACAGACCACCTTGGAAGCGGCTTTTCTCGCCGAGCCTTTTCTTTGACTACAGCGATGCAATTTTTGAGGTTTGAGATAGCCCTCGCTCCGAATGGAATGAGGGCTGTTTTATCGGTTATATGGGTATCAATTTACAACTTTTTCACAAACAAAGCGCGAATAGCGTTGAGTACGGCGAGGATCATTACACCTACGTCGGCAAAAATTGCGATCCACATATTAGCCAGACCAAAGGCAACCAAAATAAGGGAAAGAACCTTTACTGCGATAGCGAATACGATATTTTGATGTACAATTCCAAGACATTTGCGTGAAATCTTGATCGCTTTGGAGATTTTCATGGGATCGTCGTCCATTAAAACAATATCGGCAGCTTCGATTGCTGCATCAGAGCCCATAGCCCCCATTGCAATTCCAATATCCGCGCGGGAAAGTACGGGTGCGTCGTTGATGCCGTCACCAACGAACGCGAGCTTTGCCTTAGCAGGCTTGGCGTTGAGCAACTCCTCAACCTTTGCAACCTTATCTCCCGGGAGAAGCTCGCTGTAAACGGTATCGATGCCGAGCGAGTCAGCTACCTGCTCGGCAACCGCCTTTGCATCTCCCGTCAGCATAACGGTTTTCTGTATTCCTGACTTTTTAAGCTCTGCCATAGCTTTTGCAGAAGTAGGCTTGAGCATATCGGAGATAACGATATGTCCCGCATATTCGTTGTCGATGGCGATGTGAATCACCGTTCCTACCTTGTGGCAATCGGAACATACAACGCCGAGCCGCTTCATCAACTTGTCGTTACCTGCGGCAACGATGCGTCCGTCTACCTTTGCTATGACGCCGTTTCCGCTGATCTCCTGTACGTCGCTTACTCTGCTTCTGTCAAGCTCCTTGCCGTATGCGCGCAATAAGCTCTGTGCGATGGGATGAGAGGACGCGCTTTCCGCGTGTGCGGCGTATTCGAGCAGCTTATCCTCCGGCAATTCATTATGATGGATAGCGGAAACCTCAAACACTCCCTGAGTCAAGGTTCCCGTTTTATCAAAGACAACGTATTTGGTCTGAGACAACGCTTCCAGATAATTCGAGCCTTTGACCAGCACACCCTCCTTGCTTGCTCCACCGATACCCGCGAAGAAGCTGAGCGGAACGCTGATAACAAGCGCGCAGGGACAGCTTGCTACAAGAAAGGTCAGCGCACGGTAGATCCAAATGCTCCAGCCTGCAGGATTGCTTAGGAGAAGATTGACAAGCGGAGGAAATACCGCCAACGCCAGCGCACAGGCGCAAACAGTAGGCGTATAGATCTTCGCAAATCTGGAAATGAAAGCCTCCGACCTTGATTTGCGTGAGCTTGCGTTTTCCACCAGATCTAAAATTTTGGAGGCGGTCGATTCGCCGAACTCCTTCGTCGTTCGAATTTTCAGCACGCCCGTCATATTGATACAACCACTGATGACCTCATCGTTTTTCTTTACGTCACGAGGCAGACTTTCACCCGTCAGAGCACTCGTATTCAGAGAAGAACGACCTTCCAGAACGATACCGTCGATTGGTATCTTCTCACCGGGCTGAACGATGATTACGGCTCCGACTTCAACCTCGTCGGGATCGACCTGCAGAAGATCGCCGTCCTTTTCGATATTCGCATAGTCGGGACGGATATCCATCAGCTCACTGATATTTTTACGGCTCTTGCCTACTGCGTAGCTTTGGAACAGTTCACCGATCTGATAGAACAGCATAACGGCAATAGCCTCCACATAATCGCCGCTATCCACGATACCGATGATCATAGCGCCAATGGTAGCAATCGCCATAAGAAAGTTTTCGTCGAACATCTGCCGTCTGAGTATTCCTTTTCCCGCTTTGATCAGAATATCATAACCGATAATCAGATACGGTATCAAATACAGGAAGAAGCGAAGCCAGCCCTCGATGGGCAACAGCCTCAGCACGATCATAAGAACCGCTGAGAGGACGATGCGAATCAGCATCTTTTTTTGTTTTTTTGTCATAGCTTATTCCTTTCATCGAAAAACGGCACCCGCATAAGCTGTGATGTCAAGTGCAGGATGCCGTATTCGAGCTTACGTTGATTACAGATAAATTTCGCAGTCGTCCTCGACTTTTTTGCAGTTTTTGAGAACTGCCTTCATAACGGAATCCACATCAGCACCCTCATCAAACTCAACGATCATTTTCTGAGTCATAAAGTTGACGGTAGCGTTTTGTACTCCCGCGGTCTTTTTTGCTGCATCCTCCATCTTATTTGCGCAATTGGCGCAATCTACTTCAATCTTGTAGGTTTTCTTCATTTTGCAAATCTCCTTTTTCGTTTCGATTAAACGGCTGCCAAATCGTTGTCTTTATTATAATCAACAATTAAACAAATGTCAATATGTTCGAAAAAACGCCTACTTATTGGGAGAATATTTTTTCTAAATGGATTGTTTTTTCATAAAACTATTGCCAACGGCGAATCCAAATGGTATAATAATAGCGTAACAAGGAGGGGTGATTATGGAGTATAAAGCATTACCGCACGATCACGGACACTTATCAATGAAGGTTCAGCTTGAACTACCAAAGGCGGATACCTTTGAGACTGTATCGGAGCTGATGAAAATGATGAGTGACGGAAAGCGCATACAAATATTCTGGCTTTTGTGCCATTGCGAGGAATGTGTGACCAACATTTCCGCGCTTCTTGACACGAGCAGCCCGACGGTCTCCCATCACTTAAAGCTCTTGAAAACGGCGGGCTTGATCACGAGCCGTCGCGAAGGCAAAGAGGTCTATTACACGGCATCAAAAACCGCACGAGCGCACGTATTACACGAGATGATCGAGGAAATTATGGAGGTAGCGTGTCCCGTCGAGGAAGAAGCAGAAGTCTCGCATATAGAAAATTATGATTCCACCGTACAGATCGTCAACGAGGTACACGAGCTTTTGATAAGCGATATCACAAAACGGTACACGATCGAAGAGCTTTCAGCCAAATTCCATATCAACCAGACGACGCTGAAAACGACGTTTAAGACGATGTTCGGACAGTCTATCGGAGGATATATGAAGGAATTCCGTATCAAGCGGGCAAAGGATATGCTCTGCCACAGTGATGCTCCTATTGCCGAGATCGCCTGCGCCGTCGGTTATGAGAATCAAAGCAAATTCACCGCCGCTTTTCGTGACGTGGCCGGGATGCTTCCGCGCGACTATCGTAAAGCACAAACAAAGAAATAAAAGCAAATATTCAAAAGAACGCCCTCGCTCAATTTCGGAACGAGGGCTAAATTCATTCGTTTGTATCCGACTGCACCTCCATCGTGAGTCTTGCTCCAAGGCGGAATGCGTAGTCGAAGATGGCTGCTTCGGCAAGGCTTACGTACTCGTCCCAGCAATCGTGGAACTTTTCGAAGATCTCCTTCTGCTCGTCGGTGAAGGTCTTTTCCAAATCCTCGTGATGCCTTGCCATGTATCCGAGTAGCTCCTTCACCTCCTTTGAGTTGTTTCTGCTGTCCTCTTGCGGAATGATGCTTCCGTGCCACAGTTCTTTTATCATACTTTTCATAGCTTGCACCTCCTGTTAGCACAACAACATACCACAGAAAGTTGCGGAAGTCCAGCACTTTTTCGAAAACAAATCCAACTTTTTTCGCCGGGCTTATTCTTTGTTTATTGCGGCGCAAATTTTGGGGAGCGGAGGGGGGCAGGTCATCTATGCCTACCCCTGTTTGATGAAGAGTCATAAGCCCTTGATTTGCCTTGACTTTTTAAGGTCTGAATGCTAACACAAGAGCTTATGTAGGTGACCGTTTCCGAAAGGAGAAGGAACGGTCTATATTGAAAGGAGAGTATGAAATATGTCGTTTTCACGTGATGCCATAGTACCTTTTCATGAGTGTTGTGTGGGCATCGTTTTTCTGAACTATCTGATAGGCATCATTGCAGTAGAAGTCTATCAGCCACGTCTTGCTTGAGATGAGGACTTGTTGAGTCCATACGGCTCTTATCCGCTTATCCCTTATCCATCTTTGAATCGTGTTCTCGTGGTAGCCTGTGAGTCGGCTGATTTCCGAGATGCGGAGCAGGTCGGGTTCTTTGTACCACTCATCTTCAAGCCACAGGCGGAAGTCATCGGGAGGCAAGGTCATCAAGATGGGAATGATGGGCGGTCTGTGACCTTTCGGCTGTTTGGCGTTGAACTTGCCAACGGGTGTCATCACCGACGGATCGCCTTGTTCGAGCTTATCGAGGTATTCAAGGAGGTCATCTACCGTAACCTTGTATTGCCTTGTTTTCTTTCCGTTGTTCTCACACTTGATGATTCCATTTTCGAGCATCCACTTTGCTTTGCGTTTGCTGATATGGAGTATGCACCGTATGCTTTCAAGGGAGAGGACTTTGGGATAGTTGCTTCTGATTTCTTCTCTGATGGTCATCACTCGTCACCATCCTTTACTGCGAAAGTTCTGTAGTTTCGCTTATCGCAGGTGTCGGCGAGGAACTCTATGAGATCCACCTTTGCAACTATGTATCGTCCTTGGTAGATGAAGGAGGGAATTTCCTTTTCCTTTATCATTCGGTAGACCTTGTTCTTTCCGTAGGGCATGAACTTTACTACTTGGGAGGAGGACATGATTTCGGGAGCTTTGCGGAGCATTCTCTCAAGCTCTTTGATTTTTTCTTCTCTCGTCATTTTCATTGCTCGTCACCTCCGTCCTTAATGATGTAGTTTCGGGGGCTTTCATCTTCGCAATGATCGGCGAGGTATTCGATGAAATCGACCTTGGCGATTATGTGTGTCTTTTTGTATCGGTAGGATTTTAGTTCCTTATTGTTAAGGATTTCGTACACCTTGTTTTTACCGAACGGTGCAAACTCGATGAGCATTTGGGGCGACATAATGTCGGGGGCTTTGCGAAGCAATCTTTCTAATGCTTCGATTCTTTCTTCTCTTGTCATTTTCATTTCGGTTCATCCTTTTCGTTTTTTATTTAGACAGGCGAGCATGGATGCACCTACATATTTTAGTTGACAACTTGTTATTTTAGGTTTATAATAGGTTCTACACTTGTGGGATTGTGTTTTTTGGAGTTTTCTCGCAGCTTTCTCGCAATTTTCTCGCAAATTTCC
>JBGVHJ010000050.1:0-9020 GCA_045122255.1 Eubacteriales bacterium
GTAAAGCTCGCGCTCTTGCCGTCCTCGCTTCTGACGGTCGGGATATCTCCGCTCACTACCGCGCAGTTTTCGTCTGCGGTGACGGTTATGGGCGATATCAGTGTGTTTTCTCTTACCACGCGCACGTTTCTGTCATTTCCCGACTCCTGTGAGCCCCAGGGCAAGAGTATCATTTCGATCTCGAAAACGTCGCCCTTTTTAAGCATAGTCTCGCCAAGCTCCAGAGAGAGGCTGACATATCCGCCGTCCTCAACCAGCACAAGGGGCGCTTCGCAAATATCACCGCCAAGGGTGATGTTGCGGCTCTTGATAATGCACGCTACGTTGACGTAGTTATCGGGGCCTAAATCTGTGGGTGAGCCGGTGTAATCCACCATGGTATAGAGCGCGAAATAGGGATATTCGTCGCCAAGACGGTATATTTCGTTCTCTCCGTCAGCCGCGCTCAGATTTACCTTTTTCGTCTTGTTATTTTGGTCAATATAGCTGAGGTAGGCATATCTTCCTCCCATGCACTCAACCGAATAGATCGAAAACTCACTCATAAAATCCTTGAAGCTGATATCTTCAAGCACCTCGTAACGAAGGGTGTAAAATGTTCGGTTCTCATCGGTCTGGGGCATCTCGGTGTGAGTATAGGTGCTCTTGATCCTGCCGTCGGTAGAAACAAACTCCATCCTGACCGAAGCATAGGTGGGTCCGTAGGAGATTATTTCGTTTGTTTTGTGTATCTCTTCTACCGTATTGCAGTTTTCGTCGGTATAGGTCAGAAATTCATGCCAGCCGCCTCTGCTTTTCGCGGGCTGTGTCGCCCAGAAGGGCGCGGACATACTTCTGAAGTCGGGGAGTCTTGTGGTAGAGGGATACATCGTGATACAGTTAGTCTCGATAACGCCGGTGGAAAGGTGATAGTATGGACTTACAAAAGCAATTGAGGACAACTGCTTGAGTGGATATCTTCCCCAATTCTGCCAAAGAGCTACGGCGTTATATTCGTATGTCTTTCCCGCCGCAAGCTTTAAGGGGAAATAGATATTTCCGTACGCCGTATCCAGCATATCGATCTGCGTCGGGCTTTCCTCGTTGGGGAAGTTCTTGCAGACCTCCATGGGTACGGGAAGCATCATGTCATTGCCGTCAAGAAGAACGGCACATTCAAGCTGACCCGAGCCCGTGACTATCTCAACAAAAATTTCTCTGTCACTCTCGCTCATTACCGTAAAATTCACGGATGCCTGCTTATTTGGCATAGTGTAATAGGGTAGGTTAAAGCTCCAGATTCCGGTCTTGACCTCGAATCGGTAGGTTCCGGTCAGAGCATCGTAGCCAAGGAACTGAACATCCTCGGAATTATCGCCAAGAACCGCGAAGCTTTCCTCGCCGAGAGGCTCTCTTTCGTCTTTTGCCGCCTTCAGAAATCCTTCAAAATCCGAATTTTCGTCGGTATAGATGCGTTGACCGAAATAAAAGTCGTTCTCGTTACCGGTCTCCGCGGTAGGAGGGGTCAGTTTACCGTCTTTTGGACTATCATATCGGGTTATGATATACTCACCGCCCGAAAGCTCGACCTCCATCTTGCCCTCATACTCACCAAGGGGCAGAATGTAGCCGAAAACGCCGACATCCTTAATGAGGAATCCCACAAAAACAACGCTTTCCATATCTACGCCTTCAAGGCTGTCATGGTTTCCGTTTTTATCGGCGATAATAAGCTTTTCTACGGTATCGGCGTCGATCTTCGTAACTATACCGATCTCTGAAACGTTATCATGGTTTTTGTTTGCCGCGATCTGCACCGCTTCATACAATCTGTCGGCATAGGTATGATATACGCGGTTCATAACGACAGAGGGTGCGTCACTGCTGTTTACACCAACAACACGCATTTCGCTTATTTCAAAAGAGGCGCCTATCTCTCCGCCGATATCAAGGCGCATTTCGGTAACATCGCCGTAATAATCGGGCATCTGATCAAGGAAAATGCAATAGGTGCGCCATTCTCCGTCACAGGTCAGCTGAAATCCCAGCTTGGTGGTGTTATTTAACTCGGTGCGGTCTCCTACAGCAAGATAGATCTTTGCGCTTTCGTTGATCTTTTCATCCGCCTTCATCGTAATGAGAAGCAGATTGTGTTCGTCCGCAGAAAAGACTACATTGTCAAAAGTAACACAAGGGTATTCTGTGTTTGAAATAACAAATCGCATACTGCCGCCACTCGTCTTTTTGTGTTTAAGATCTCTTGACGCCTTGATGTTTGTGTGGTCTATTGTCACACCGCCCTCGGCAATATCCTCCTCGGATATCTCCGCGGCAAAGCCCTGCCCCTCGATACCTACCTCATAATAGTAATATCCGTGCTGATAGAAGTTCGGAAATGCCGCCTGCTGTGAATTGGAGGAATGATATATATTTCCGCTTTCGGTCTTAATATAAACGTCCGCGGTATTCTTTATATAAGACGCTCCGTCTGAGTTTGCAAGGACGCTTATATACTTTTTCCCGTTTCCTATTCGGTAAGTAAGCGACGCATTTCCGTTTTCTATCACGAAGCTGTCCATAGCTCCGTCGGCATAATGGGCGTTGACTTTATTTTTCATTTCATTTGAATGCAAAATAAGGCCCGCATGCTCACCGTCAAGCTCAATAACCGCTTTCGTTTCGGTTTCCGTAACGGTATCGGTCGGGGACTCCGTATCGGGTTTTCTCTCCGTGTTCGATTCGGTATAAGTGTCGGAAGTCTTGTTCTTACAAGAGGCTAAGGTAGGTAGCAGCAAAAGGCAGGCAAGTATTACGCAAATCACTCTAAAATATTTTTTCATCATAGATCACTTTCTCGCTACATTCTTATAAATTATTGTTGGAGGCTTCAATATTCCAAGCTCCTTCAAAAGATATTCGTGTGTCTCTGCGGGCGGATCAGGCTGCCACATTGCGGGCAATTCTCCGATCTTTACCTTTTTGCAATGCAGAGAGCCGAAGGTGTTGTATCTGTTGCCGTAGAGCTTGAAGGATACGGTATGCTCGCCCTTTTTCACAAGACCGAGATCAAGAGTGTAGGGTGCAAAGCAAATATATCCCTTGTCATCACCGTCAAGATAAACTCTCGTCAGCGCGCCGCGATATTCGGGAATTTTTACAATCAAATTAGAATCCTCATCAACAGTCTCGCGGCACTCGTAGGTGATATTTCCTCCGAAAAACGGCATTTTCAACTCATTTGTGCAGACAAAATCGGCAGTTTGAGTTTGTTCAACTATTTTAGCCTCACTACCCTCCACCGCGACACCGAAATCACCGAGCAGATAGCAATATTCCGCGCCCTTGATGTTGGAATAGACTATCTTTATCTTCATTTCAAGCAGATTTTCGCCCTTTTCAATTCTCGGCAGAGCGATCTTGCGGATGCTTTTGTCAACGTAGAAGCCACAGTCGGTCATATCAACGTTTTCGCCGTTGAAAAAGACGCTTGTACGTTCAAGTCCTTCAAGGGCAAGAAAAGCACCTGCGTATTCGATCTCACTTTGTATTCTGAAACGCAAACGTAGATATTTGTCGCTGCATGTCTCGCCAAGCTGCCGCGACCTCCATGGCTGCGAGCGATCATAGTTCGATCTGACAGGAATGCCCAGCCTGTTTCTGTATTCGTGGTCTATCTTCAGAATATTTTTCTTCGGGAAAAACTCTTCTCCGTCAAAGGAATATTCGGCATAGTCAAGTAAGAGAACGTTGGGCTCATCAAGAGAAACGCTTTCGCAGACAAGCGTTTTTTCGGTGCCGCCGATCTGTGTCTTTTCCTCGGTATAACCGCTCTCCCCTTTTGTGGGTGCGAGATGCAGAAGTAAACTGTCGCTGCCCCAAAGGCTTGCGCTGACCTCGGTGAAACCGTCCTTTATAACGTAGTCTATCGGCTTTAGCTCACCCGAAAAGGTGTCGCAGAAAGTGGGCAGATATTCTCCCCGTAGTCTCACGAAAGTCTTGTTGCAAACACTTTCGTCACTATGACTTTTCTCACAGAATGCCGCAAAGAGCCATCTTTCGTCGCCCTCTTGCCGCAACTGATAAAGCATTTTCCTGCCGGTATTATTTTCTATTTTAACCTCGCGCTCGTCTTCAAGGGCAGCAATCAACGAGCCGTCGAGTGACGAGCGAGGACAGTTTTCATATAGTAATTTAAGCTTACGGTCATCCTCGTCGCCGCCATCAATACACACTGGGCATTCCGAGGTAAATATCACCTTGCCGCCCTTTTCTGCAAAGGCTTCAAGAAATTTCACGGTCGTTTTGCGCAGACAAAGCAGGTGCGGCACTACGATCGTATTATATCGCATTTTCCCAACGCATCCGCCCTCAAGAGACGACTCAATATCTCTTTCAAGCAGGCTTTCGGAAATATAATCAAAATCAAAGTAATTTTCAAGCAAAAGCTTTGCTATAAGAGAGAATTTTTCATCAAGCTCGGTGCGGATTTTTGCGGTCGTGAGGTCGTCGCCCATCACCGTCAGGTAGCTTTCTATCGGGTGTATCACCCCAATATTGACCACCGCCTCTCCGCGCGTCATAGCGGCATTGACCCTTGCGAAATGATCTTCAAGGATGTAATATTCCTCCCACCATGGCGATTGTACTCCGATGGACGCGGGGTAATCGCGCTTTGCGACTCCCTCCATCGAGAGCCAAGCGAGGTGCGGCACGCGGAGCGTCACTCCAAGGGCTGCTTGCCAATCTCCCTGGAACTTGTAGCCGCGAAAGTCAAAATCCCAGCCCGTCACGCCGTAAAGCTCGCTCATCATTCCCTTTTTGCCGCGTTGACGCACAACCGATTGCACCTGCTTTGCGGTATTGTATTCCACCGCGTCAAAAAGAAGGTCCATTCCGGGGATGTGGAGCTTTGAATACAGCAGCATAGGATCGCCCGATGCTCTTCCTTGAAGAGCAAGGCTTTCTTCAAAAAGAATATGACCTGTGAAGTCGATGCCGTTTTCTTCGCACCAATCGTATATTTGGCAAAAGTAATTTTCGTAAAACAGTTCACTCAAAAGTCTGCGGAAGTAATATCTAACCTTGTTTTTGCCCTCGCCAAAGTCAAAAAATATCTCGGGAAGGCAAGCTTTAAGATCAAAGCCGTATCTTTCGAGAAGGATGCCGTCAAGTCCTCTCGTATATGGGCAGGAAACCTCGTCTCCACCCACGGGCATATACAATTTTTTATAGAAAACGCTCTCTGAGGTAGGCTCATCGGTAAAGATCGTGCGAACGCTCTTGCCGAATTCATAGCCTATCTCACGGGCATATTTTTTATGAGTAAGTTCAATAAATTTCGCAACTCCCTCTCTGTCCAAAACGTCACCCTGGGGTGGGGTTTGGTGAGGGGCGCGGTCGGGAACGGTGTAGATATATGCATTCCAGCTCTCTCCGTTCTCACTTGTATCACTCTCAAGCAGAGCATAGCTCACTGCTCTGCCGCATTCGTCAAAGTTCATGGAAAAGCGTGCAAAGAGTAAGTAATTTTCATCGTCGGAATAATCGTTTTTAGTAAAAATGAGAGCTTTTTTGCGATATTTCATTGAGTCGGCGGTAACAAGTCCGCCGGCTATACCCGATGGCCAAAGGTCCTCGTCGTAAAGCTCGGCGAACATCTCCCTCTCTTTAGCGCGTCTTATGCAGGCGCGTATAGCCGCAAAAAACTCGTCACCCAAATATTCGGTGTCAAGGCCAATGCGGGAGTGCATGAAAAACCCACCAAATCCCATTTTTTTGAAGGCATCTATCTGCCTCAAAAGCTCATTTTCTTCAAGCCTTGTATTCCAAGCCCAAAAGGGGCAGGAACGGTATTTACTCGAAGGATTACGAAAATCTTTTTCAAATTCTTTTACCATTTCTGCCTCCTCTTGTTTTCAAATTTTGATTTGTAGGTGTGTTTAAAAAGTGATATTCCGCCAAAGGCGAATAGAACTGCGGTGCTTCGCACCGCTAAATCGCAATTTATCAAACCTTTATCATTCTTCCCTCTTCTTTTGCCGACCGATACGCAGCGGTCATGAATCTGACCATCTCGACCGCCTCGTCTATGCCGCAAAGCTCGTCACTCTCGCCGAGTGTACAGGCTCTCACCCACTGAACTACGGGCGAGAGAGGCGCATCGGGCAGCTCTGCAAAGGGAATATTCCTCGGCGGCTTGCCGGCAACATTGAGAAGCGCGCAATCGTTGCCGCCGAACCTCGCGTAATACGCGCCCTTTGTGCCGTATATCGCAAGCTCGAAAACTCCCACCGAGGGAGTGCAGAAGGAGCTTTCAATAGTGCCGATAGCTTTATTCTTGAACTTCAGAGAACAGATGGCGGTATCCTCCACCTGCTTATGCAGAATTTCGTCGCTGAAATTGGAGCTGACGCTCTCAACTTCACCCATAATATAACGCGCAAGATAAAGAGAATTAAATCCCATATCGATCATTGCGCCGCCGCCCGCCACATCGGGATCGTAGCAATACTCGGGAATAAAGCCGACGATGCCGCCCGCGTGGGAGCAGAAGCAACGGAATGAGACTATATCTCCTATCTCACCGCTCTCGGCTACCTTTTTGGCATAGACCAGCTGCTTTGCCGAAAGACGGGTGAATGCGATGCAGAAATTAATTCCGCTTTCCTTTATAATATCTCGCATCTCGATCGCCTCGTCAAGCGAGAGAGAAAGCACCTTTTCGGTGAAAATATGCTTTTTATATTTCGCCGCCAGAGAATATATCTCCTTATGCTCGTTCACGGCGGAGGTAACGATAACACCGTCAACGTCCTCGCGGGAAATCACCGTCTCAAGGTCTGTGCTATAAGGTACACCGTACTCTTCTGCCCATTCCCTCGCTATGCCCTCGTTTCTGTCCCATACGCACGTCACCGCGCAATCGGGTTGAGATAAAAACTCCTTGACATATCTTTGGTCGTTTTTATGAGAATGAACGTGCCAACGGCTCAAAAGCGCAACTCTGAACATAATTGTTCTCCTTTTTAGTCGAAGTAAACTGCCTTACCCGTCTCTGCGGAAATGAGGATCGCCTCAAGAATTTCGGTTACGACCGACGCTCTCTCGGGGGTGTTGACCAGCTCCGCCTTGCCTTCAATAGCGTCGAAGAAGTTTCTCTGCTCCATATCAATCGGCGACATAGACGCGCCGTTATAGAAAGAAACTCCGCCCGCCGCGAAATCGGGAGTGGTCAGTATCTTTTTGCCGTGCTTGACCGAATTCACCTTGAACTTGCCACCGTAATTATCAAGACCGGCGCGGGTACCGCAAACCGAATATCTTACGCCCTCGTCAACTACGGCATTGATAAGCCAGCTTGTTTCAATAATGATAGACGCGCCGTTCTTCATCGTAACAAGACCGAACGCGCTGTCCTCAACGGTATATTTCTCGGGATCCCACATACCGAAGGGATTTGCAGCATCGGGAAGATTCTTCAGCTTGTCGTGTGTCACGCCGAGAACCGATTTGGGACTGTAATTGTCCATTATGTAAAGAAGCGTATCAAGAGCATGGGTCGCAACGTCGTAAAGCGGACCGGCTCCCTGTTCTTCCTTATTCATAAATACTCCCCATGTAGGTGCGCCGCGGCGACGAAGTACCTGACACTTTCCGTGGTAGATCTCGCCCAGCTCTCCGGTCATAGATTCTTCTCTTGCGTATACTACGTCGGCATCGAATTTGTGCTGATAACCGATAGCCAGCACTTTACCGGAACGGTCACGAGCCTCGATCATAGCTCTGCCTTGCTCGGCTGTGACGCTCATGGGCTTTTCACAAATAACGTTTTTGCCTGCGTCAAGAGCAGCTATGGTTATTTCGGAATGCATACGGTTATTGGTGAGAACGCGCACGTTGTCGATCTCGGGGTCTGCAAGAAGCTCTCTGTAGTCTGTGTAGACCTTGGCATCAGCAGTGCCGTACTTCTTGCGAGCCTCCTCGGCTCTTTCGGGAATAATATCGCAGAACGCTACCATTTCAACGTCTGCCATTCTTGAAAGCGCGGGCATATGCTTTCCGTTTGCAATACCGCCGCAACCTATAATACCTGTCTTATACTTTGCCATAATAAAAACCTCCGCACAGAAGATAAAATTTGGACTTACTGTCCTTATTTTTATTCTACCATGCAGAGGCTATATTTTCTTGCTTGATATTGTTCTCAACTATAACGATATTGCTATTGACGCAATTTTGCGACACAAAGGAATTCCTATTCTATCTTCATTATTTTTTTATATTCGCTCGTCGTATATCCCGTTATATCCTTAAACAGCTTCAAAAAATAGGATAGGCTGTCAAAACCGCACTCAAAACAGCAATAAGTTGAGCTATACCCCTCCCTGAGCAGCTTTGCAGCATGATCGATCTTGAGTGTATTTATATATTTAAGGTAGGAGATTCCCACGTGCTCTTTAAAAAGCCTACAGAAGTGGTATTTGCTGTAATTAAGCTCCGCAGCCGCGTCCTCAACTGTGATCCTTTCGCAAACTCTCTCCTGAGTCCACTTTATTATTTCCAGGATCTTATCGTTGACCTCCTTGTTCTCCTTGCGCTTGTCCTCCGACATCGAGCAAAGGATCTCAAAAAGCTCGGTCACACCGCGCACCAGCGCGAATCTGTTATCTTCATAAGAGATCTTATCGAATATTATGCGGCGTATAGTGTCAAAGCCCCTCGTCGGATGACGCGGAAGGTCATTCATAGTCTTGCCCGATGACTCCAAAAGCTTTTCAATATCAAGGAATTCCGAGATAAGCTCCATTGATATTTTAAAAGTGTTGATAGTACCGCCTCCCTCCAGAAATCCGCTGTAATGCACCGTATTTGGGGGAACAAAGAAAACGTCCGAGCTCTCGACGTCAAAGCATTCCTGACCGATGGTCATCTTACCGCGCACACCCTCCGTGAGCACGATCTCGACCGTGGGCGCGTAATGGGGCATGGGTATCTCGTTTATACTGCTTTTTCGGGTTCTTAACCTGCAAGGGCACCTGCCC
>JBGVHJ010000051.1:0-8996 GCA_045122255.1 Eubacteriales bacterium
TATGGTAGATTTTGTGCCAAGCCAGTTATTTCCTCCCGTGCGGATGAATCCGACGGATACAGAAGGCTGGCATTTTGCTCCGCTTTGCAGATCGCCTACGAACTTTGCTTTAACGCTGTAATTATAGGTCTGACCCGCCAAGTCGGATGAGAAGCTGTTTACGTTGTCGTAAAGCGCGTTAAATATTTTTGAGTATCCACCATATTTTTCTGTGGATGAAGCGAGCGATTCGGCTTTGAATACCTTATTGCCACTGTCGGTAACTATAGAACGTGACTTAAGATTTCCACCGCTACGGACGGCAAAGCCTGTGGTATTGTAATAGCCGTGATAGTGGGTATATTCCGTGCCGTCGATGGTTTCTGCAACGTTGTTTTTTGTAACCGAAACCTTGCTTACACCCTCAAAGTCCATAAAGTAGTAGAGCGCGTCGCCATTTACCGCAAGGGTGAAATACTCGCCCTTTGCAAGGTGAGCTATGCCCATAAGGTCAAGCACGTTGTTTTCCTGCGAAAGCTCGTAGCTGCCTATAAGCATACCGTCCTTAAGTGCGGGCATGTTGTTATAGCAGAGAGTCGCTTCGTCTACCTTGTAACCGTCGATAAGGTAAACCGAAATGTTCTGCGAGCCCGTACCCTCTACGGGCAGGTTGAGGTATGCTCTGTTATCGCCCTTGAAGTCGGCGGTCTTGAAGGATACGAGGTAGGTGCGCTTGGAGTCGAAGTGGACTTCCTTTTCGCTTCCGAAAATTCTGTCGGGTTCAAGCGCGGAAACGTAGGTGTCGGCAACGGGGAAAAGGCTTCCCTTTGCCTCGGTTGTAAAGCTCTTAGAGGTCTTTGCAGCCACAATGTCACTGCCAACCGTTACCGTGAAGGTAAGACCTCCGAGCATTGCGCGGTCGGGTGTGAAGGTGTAAAGTCCCGAGGTGTTTGCGGCGTTTGTGCTCCAGGTACCCGAGAGGGTGTTGCCGTATTGGTCCTTTACAGTGGTTGCCGCCGCGAAATCCTCAAGGCTTGCGGCAGGCTTTATAAGCTGAACCTGAATTTCGCTTCCTACCGAAACGTCCTTAGCGCCGTTTACGGGAGTCATCCACGCAACCTGCGAGGTGTAAAGCTCGGGCTTAAGAACGCTGTGGAAAAACTGCACGTAGGCAAGATATCTGTCGTAATCGCGGATGGGGTCGATAGCCGCGGGGTAGTCGTGACCCATATCCTCCATGCTGATTGCGATGAAGGGGTTGTCGGCGTACTCGGTGAAGCGTGCCTGAATGTCATCCCAATGATCCCAACAGCCGTATTCGTCGTGGTAACCGCAGGAAAGCACCATAGGAACGTGCTGCGTTTCCTCACCCGTTACCGAGTTGGTGGCACCCAGCTTTATGGTGGAGTTTCCGTTGTAGATCCAGTTGATACCGTCGCCTGCGGCGCAGTACGCAACGCTGATTTCACTGCTTATTTCGTTTACGACGTTGCCCTCGTCGTCGTAGGTAACCGTTCCGTCATAGCCCTGATCGTATGAAAGGTAGGGCTGAACGGTTCTGCCCTTTGTAAGCGTTCCGTCGTCGTTAAGGTCGCCCTCAAAGTAGCCTGCGGTATTGGTGGATACCTCAACACCGTCAATTACGTACTTGGGGCTGCCCTGCTCGACAACGTACTTGTTGTTAATTGTGGAGAGCACGCCGACAGAGGGAGTACCCTTGGAGATACCCGCTACGCCGATAAGCTCAGCGTCAAATCCAAGCTCCTCTGCGTAGTATCTGATACAGCGGATAGCCGCGCGCGAGGTCTTCGCACCGTTTGAGCTGTGGGTTGAATAGGGGTCGATGTAGTTGAAGTGGTCGTCACGCGCCATAGGAATGTACACGTAGTCGTAGACCGCGCCTACGTATCCGCTGAAGGTAAAGCCGACGAGTGAGGTTCTGAGCTTTTTGTGATTGGCGGTTACGTCGCCGATAACTCCGATATTGTGCATTCTGGGCGAGTGAGTTGCCGCTTGAACGAATACGGGAGTCTTTACGTCGGGCGAGCCCGAGGGGTAAATTATGTCAAGTCTGTTTACAAAATTAAGGGGCGAGCCGTCGGGCTTGCGGCAGTCCTCTATGCGGTCAACCACGGGTGCCCAATGAATGTTTACTTTTTCGTTCTTTGTGCAATCCGTGACAAGCATTTCGCTGTGGGGATAGGGGCAGGTCGTCTTGTCGCCCGTGTGAGTTATTACGTTCTCGTAGGGAACAATAACTCCGTCTATCTCCTGGGGCGCGCCCTTGTAGCACTCAACCTCGGTGTAGGTAGCGTGGTCGTAGGTGCAGGTCGCTGTGTCGCCCGTGTGGTATGCGTAGCTGATAGCTCGGGGAACTCTTTTCTTTGCAAGGTAAACGTCCTCTACAAGCGCGGGGTTGTAGGCAATGTGGCTGTTCCACGCGTTGATTATCGACTTGAATGTGCCGAGCGCGGCGTGCACGTCGGTCTCGAAGTAGGGAATATCACGCATTACGCGGTAGCCTGCGGGGAGCACGTATACGTTGCTTGCCGAGGTCGTTACCGTGGTGGTGGTCTTGGTCTCTGCCGCGGGGTCAGCCCAAACGGTCAGCTTACCGTTTCCGCTTTTGGGGTTGCCGACGAAGTTGTGGCGAATAACCGCAAGGCTCTTTTCTATAACCGTAGCCACGGCAAGAGGATTGTTGCCGTAGTCAACCACGATAACGGCGGCGCGGTGCTTTGTCTCAACCGAGGGGCCTGCCTTTACGTAGTCGGTGACGATGTCAACGTCACTGTCTTTGCCGATTCTGCCGATGCCCGTGTCGTTCCAGTTGATAACGTAAATTATCGCGTCACGGATTTCGGTGGCGTTTTCCTTGTCAAAGTAGACGGTTATCTTGGCGTCTCCCTTGACGTAGTCGCTGTCTGTCCACATCGTTTCGTACTGCTTGTAACCCGCAAGCGTATCGTCGGTGTAGATCTCACTCTCGTAGCTGAGCGCGCTGTCAGCCGCAAAAACCCCGAGAGGCATTGCGCCAACAAGCATAACGAGTGTCAGCAAAAGAGCGATAAAACGGTTTGTCTTTCTCATAAAATTCTTCCTTTCTTGTATTTGAATCAAATTAAAAACGATGTAATTTTCTCTAAAAGTACACTTTTTTGGAAAGCGGTTTCAGAGTAAATATTTGGAGATTCTTCAAAAGTACACCTTTGAAGAATCTCTTTTTTGTCGGATTTTTGGAGAAAAATCTTAAAATCAGACCAAAAAAAAGAAATTTACGTTGAGATTTGCCCATCTTGAAAATTTCTCTAAAAGTGTACTTTTATGGAATTTCGAAATACGCAATTATTATAGCATATGTACAAAAATTTGTCAATAAAAAAATGATCGTTTGAACACTTTTGAATAAACGCTCACAAATTTGATCGTTAATTCCAAGCTCACTCCGCCCCGCGACAGAAATAATTTGCATCACAGTAGTCAAAGAAAAGCCGACAGAAGAAGCCGGTTTGGCATAAGTTGACTGTTAATGATTAAAATCCCCTCATTTTCTGAACAATATTGAGGAAATATTCCCTTAAACGGTTGACATTGACCTCAAAATATGATATTATTTAAGGAAACGAAAGTGAGGTTAAGGTTATGAGAACATTTAACTACTCGAAAATAAATGAACAAAAATGGGATTCAGAGCTTCTCGGATTGATAGCGGCGATTTATAAAGAAGCCGGAAAACAGGAGATGTTTCTCAAGCAACGCCCGGAAGAGCTTGAAAAGCTCGTAGAGATTGCTAAGGTGCAAAGTACAGAGAGTTCCAACGCTATCGAAGGTATCGTTACCACAAACACGAGAATCAGGCAGATCGTAGAAGACAAGACTACACCCAAGAATAGAGATGAGCAAGAAATTGCAGGCTACCGTGACGTATTAAACATCATCCACGAGAGCTTTGATGCTATCCCAATTACATCTAACTATATTCTACAGCTTCATAAAATGCTGTACAGCCACATGAATAATTCGGCGGCAGGTAAGACAAAGAGCGTTCAGAATTATATCAGTGCAACATATCCTGACGGCAGTACGAGAACGTTGTTTACGCCTCTTGACCCGTTTGAAACACCGACCGCACTCGAAAGCATATGCAACGAGTTTAATCGTGTAATAGGTAACAATGAATTAGAGCCGCTCATAGCTATTCCGATATTCATTCACGACTTCCTTTGCATTCATCCGTTCAATGATGGAAACGGCAGAATGAGCCGATTGCTCACGACGCTGCTCCTTTACAGAAGCGGCTTCTGCGTTGGAAAATATATATCGCTCGAAGCCAAGATCGCCAAGAACAAGGATTTGTACTACGATGCACTCGGTAAAGCACAGAACGGTTGGCACGGAGAAAATGAGGATGCCGTTCCATTCATCAAGTACCTGCTCGGTACAATACTTGCGGCATATAAGGATTTTGAAGATAGATTTGCCCTTGTAGAAACAAAGCTGCCGGCACTTGAAACCGTGCGCCTGGCAACGATGAATAAGATTGGCAGATTTTCCAAACAGGACATCAGGGAGTTATGCCCCTCTTTGAGTATAAGCTCTATTGAAGGCGCGCTTCGAAAGTTAGTTGCCGAAGGAGAGATCAAGCGTGAAGGTAATGGAAAGAATATTCGTTATTTTCGACTCAAGTAATTTGGTAACATTTGCTACGAGTACATTCGAACAAAAGGAGGACACCGTATGATACGAATTGCGATATGCGATGACGAGAAAAAATACTTGGATGAGTCTGCGATGCTTCTTTCGGAATATGCGACTGCGCGAAACACTCGCTTTTCTGTGGAGCAGTTTGATACGCCGTCTGATTTTTTAGATAAGCTTGACAAGGGTGAGGGGTACGATATATACCTTCTCGATATTTATATGCCCGGCTTGACGGGTGTGAGCATCGCAACAGAGCTTCGCAGAAGAAACGATGAAAGCCCCGTGATCTTTCTGACCTCCTCGCGTGATCACGCAGTGGAAGCGTTTGGGGTGGGGGCTACCCATTATCTCTTGAAGCCTTACACCAAAGATGACTTTTTTGCGGCGATGGATAAGGCGATGCACAGCACCCTACAAGACAAGCCCAAAACTGTACTGATGAAAACGGTAAACGGATATCATAATATTTCGATCTCCAAGATCATTTATTGTGAGTCCGCCAACCACAATCAAACAATATGCTTTGTGGATGAACAGCCTGCCTCGGTACGCATCTCGCAGGCAGAGCTTTGGGAGAAGCTCTCTCCCTTCGAACAGTTCTACCTTTGCGGAAAAACTTATATTATCAATCTTGAGCAGATTGAAAAAATACTGTCGGATACGGTGGAAATGACAACGGGCAAGTGCCTTGCGGTTCCGAGAAGAATTTTGCCCGCACTTAAAAACGCCTATATGGACTATTTAGGAATGAGGTGATGAAATGGATGCTCTTACATTACTTTTGCTGATATTGTCTGTGCTTTCCCACGTTGGAATGTCCGTTTTCTTCGCAAAGCCGAGATATAATAAGCTTGTCACGGCGCTGATATGGTTGGTGTACGGGGTGGTATTCTTGGTGTTGCCCCCTACAACGCCCAAGCTCAACTACACCTTAATGCTGCTCCTCAATGCCGCCTTGTTCTTCATTTCTACCAAAGGTAAGCTGATTGAGAAAGGTTTTTTGTTTATCAGCTACACCTGCATTTATACCGCGTTCGGCGGTTTTGCCGCCTTTATCGCGCTTAAGGAAATACATACTGCCGCAAAAATCGTATTTACGGCGTTGATCATGGCGGTTCTGCAAGTATTGCTCTACGTTATTATTCTCCCGGAATATAAGAAGGTCAGCGTTTATATTGATAAGGGCTTTGGCAAGTATTACGCTATCGTAATTGCCTTTTTGGTGGTGACCGCTCTACAGACCATTTATATAGATGGCGGTACTTCCACCCATAACGGCAGATTTCAGATATTCGTAGCCACAACAGCGGTATTTTTTGTAACCTATGCCGCATTGTTTTCAAGCCTTAAGGATATGGTGGAGCTTGCCAAGGAAAAACGCAAGCAGATCCACACAGAGCTTCTTGAAACACAGGTGGCGGCACAAGAAAACGAAGTGATGTGGGCAAGAAAAAGCTATCACGACATCCGCCACCACAACGACGCTATTTTGGCTTTGGCAAAAATCGGTGATCTCGATAGCATTATTCGTTATCTTGAAAAGCAAAACGTAGAAAATGACGGTCAGCACAACGAGCGCTTTTGCGAAAACGAAACCATAAACAACGTGCTTCGCGTGTATAGGGCTAAAGCAAAAGCAGCGAATATTCGATTTAGCGCCGATGCCGTGGCAAAAAAAGAAACTCCCGTTTCCTCACATGACCTTGTGGCAATTCTTGCCAACGTGGTAGAAAATGCACTCCACGGTGCGATTGACTCAAACGCCGATGATCCTATGATCTCGGTGAACATTTACTATAAAGCCAAAAAAATGGTTATTGTTTGCGAAAACACCTGCACTCCATCCTTGGAGTATGTCCCCGATATGCCGCGTGAGCTGTGGGGCGTAGGAATTCACAGTATCGTATCCACGGCAGAAAAGTACGGCGGCACCTGTCGTTTCACCGCGCAAAACGGAGTGTTCAGAGCAACCGTTGCGTTCACATCTTAATACTTTTCAACCCATCCCCCGAAGAAAACTTCGGGGGATTTTTTGCGTTTTACTACCAATTACGCCGAATTTACTACCAATCACGCCAAAAACGCGTTTTTTTGTCGGTTCTTGCTATAATATAGCAAACCTTTGCAAAACGGATGCCCGAAATAGGAATTTGTAGATATCCAAATATACAAATGTATACAAACGAAACAGAGGATAATCAAAAGAAGGAGAACCAATGATGAGAGCTAAAAAAATTCTTTGTCTGCTGTTAGCAGTCATAACGCTGTGTGCCTGCTTTGCGGGATGTAACGGTCAGACAAACGATGAAAAAAAGGAATTTCTTGCATTTGAAGATTTTAAGGATGCAAAACTTGGTGTTCTTACGGGAAGTGAATATGACAGATTGACAGGGGAGCTGTTTCCCGACAGTAAGAAATTCCAGTATTCAGATGTCACAGACCTTATTTTGAGTTTAGAGGCTGATAAGATAGACGGCTTCCTTCTCGACAGCACTTACTATTCAGCCATCGGGTGGGAAAGACAGGGATACAAGCCCATACAGAGTGACAACAACACTACCGTCAGCTATGCTTTTATGCTGTCTGAAAGTAGTATGGCAAAGAAAGTTAAGGGCGAGCTGGACGAATTCATTACAGATATGAAATCAAGCGGCGGCATAGAGACGCTTGCGGAAAAATGGCTGTCCGGAAGCAAACCCACTGCATTTGAGGATTACAGCTCGCTTAGCGGAGAAAATGGCACAATATCGGTGGCTGTCTCCGATTCCGATATGCCTTTGAGCTATGCTTCTGAAAAAAATGCAAGAGGCCTTGATGTTGAGATCATGATTGCTTTTGCGAAAGAGTACGGATACAAGCCGGACTTCATTCCCGTTGACTTTGAGGCAAAGCTTGGCGGTATTACATCGGGCAAATATGACGTTGCCATCGGCGGTATCACGGTTACCGATGAGCGCAGAGAGGAGATCAGCTTTACCGTTTCCTATTATGAAAGCCCCGTTGTAATGGTAACAAAGGGCGAGGATAGCGGAACGACACACCTCTCCGACCTTGCAGGTAAAAGAGTAGGCGTTATGACAGGCACTATTCACGCGGTTATAATGCCCGATCTTATTCCCGATGCCGAGTATATGGAATTCAATTCCATAACAGATTTGATCGCAGCGCTGAACAGTAACAAAATAGATGCTTTCGGTTGTGACGAGTCTTTGTATACCTCAATGCTTTGGGAAGGTCAGGCGGTAGACCGCATTGACGAGCCTCTTGGTGAAAGCAATTACGGAATGATATTCCCCAAGGGTCAAAAGCTTGAACTTCAAAAAGAAGTCAATGACTATATTGCCAAGATAGGTGCGGACGGAACTCTTGAAGCTTTAGAAGAAAAATGGTTTGGCGCAAAGGAACCGACAGAGTTTATGTCCTATGATGACATAAGCGGTACCAAGGGCACGATTACCGTTGCCATCAATTCTGCCTCTATGCCGTTTGTATATCTCAAAAATAATAAATTTGTCGGCTTTGATATTGAGTTTATTGTGGGCTTTGCTAAAGAATACGGCTATGCTGTTAAGTTTGAAGATGTAGCATTTGCGGCGATTCTTGGCGGTGTTGGGTCCGCAAAATACGACATCGGTATAGCGGGCATTACCATTACCGATGAAAGAAAAGAAAGCATGGACTTTTCTGATGTTTATCATGAGGAGGACCTTGCGGTAATTATAAGAGGCGGCGCGGGAGCAGATGACCTTGAGCAGTTTAACAGCGCAACACTCGGTGTTGTTACAGGCTCGCTTTACGGCGGTTATTCAAGAGAACAGTTCCCAAACGCAAGCATTAAAGAGTTCAACACATTTGCCGATGTGCTCGTGGCACTCAAAGGGGGCAAGGTTGACGGCATTATGCTTGATAAACCGAACTTCAATTCGGTAGCTCGTACAGACAAGAGTCTCACGAGCATCACAGTACCTGCATACTCCGTAGAAATTGGCTTCGGATTCCAAAAGAATGACGGTGGAAATGCTCTTCAGGCGCAAATGAACGGATTTTTGAAAGAGCTCAAAGCGAATGGCAAGATAGATGAGCTTATAGATAAATGGTACGGCGAAACAGAACCCGAGGAAACGATACGGCTTGACGAGCTTGTAGGGGGCGCGAAAACGCTTAACGTTGCGATAGATACCACACGTAAGCCCTTTGTTTATATGTACGAGGGTAAGCCTGTTGGCTTTGAGATCGAAGTGCTGTATATGTTCTGCCGCGAATACGGCTACAACGTGAACATTTCGGATATTTCCTTTGCTTCGGGGCTTGCAGGA
>JBGVHJ010000052.1:0-2090 GCA_045122255.1 Eubacteriales bacterium
ACCTCTGCGATAGCGTTCGCATACTGCTTGCTTGGTATCTCAAGGAGCTCCCAATACTTTTTTACAAACTGCGATGAGAAATCGTTGTGAAATTTACGGATCAGATTGGGCTTTGATATTTCCGGATGATCGTTTACATAAACCCTGAGTCCCGATGCATCAATGAACGAGTCGATATCCTTATCCGAAACACCCATTCCAATGTCGTGTAAAGCACAAGCCATAAGATAAATGTATATCTCACCTGCGTTTAATTTCATAACGTTTTCACGAAGCAGTTGGTTAGATATGTTGGCTACACTCAAAGTATGTAGGAGTGTATGATCGGTAAAGGTTGGAAATACGGCGAGAAACTTTTTCAGCATTTGCTCAAAAAGTGACATACAGCAGGTATGCCGATATGCAAGCTCGCTATTCAATTCCTTTAACCTATGCTCAAGCAAGAAATCGTAATTCGGCATACAAAGTCCTCCGAGAGCAATTATTCTATTGTCAGAATGTCAATGAATCCCGTTACTTCAAAGATCTCATTGATGGTTTCGTTTACGTTCTTGATAATCATTTCGCCTTGCTTGTTCATTACCTTCTGAGCCGCAAGAAGAACACGAAGTCCCGCGGAAGAAAGATACTCAAGCGCGGTGAAATCAAGAACGAGCTTTTCCACTCCGTTAATGTTCTGCTTGAATTCCGCTTCAAGCTGGGGGGCGGTGGTCGTGTCAAGTCTTCCGGTAATGGTAACGGTAAGTTCGGTTCCGTTCAAATTCTTTTCGATTATCATTTTAGTGTACCTCTTTCTTTATTTCATTTTTTAATTATTTTTTGCGTAGAGTTTCTTTATCAAGACCGCCCAGCGAGTCGGCTACATCAATCATTGTAAGCTGCCAGCCTGTTACGTTCATGGCAGTCAGCGGGAAATCGGTAATGGCGTTTAATGCGATTGCAATAGCCATAGCTTCCATCGGAATGCCAAGCTGCGAAAAAACGACAGTAAAGCCCATTATCGCGCCCCCCGCAACGGGCGGTACGGCAAAGGAGATAAGCCATACGGTTATGTACGCCAGAATCAACCACACAGGTGTGATGGCGATCCCGTAGCTTTCGGCAAAGGTCAGAACGATGGGAATAAACATGGCAAATTCGCTCATCTTAAACAAAACCTGACCGAGCGGAATACCGAAGTCCACAAGATTTTTGTAAATACCCAGCCTTTTGTTTGCGTCCTTCACGTTGGTTGAAAATGCCGCGGCAGAGGATGCCGTAGTGAGTGCAACAAGGAAGGTGGGCAAAATCTTTTTGACAAGCACGGCAGGCGAGACCTTTTTTCTTGCCGAGATCCACAAAACCATTCCCACAAGATACACGCTAACAAGCAGGAAAATGAGGAGGATCATTTTATACGAGCCGAGAAGCTCAACAATGGTGCCGCTTACGATCATATTGGTAAAGATTACAAATACAGCAAACGGAAGTGCCTCCAGCACAACACTCATTACCGCCTGCACGAGAGCGCTAAGCTGTTCCACAACAGTAAACACTCCACTCACCTTTGAGGAGAGCATCAACATCGCAATGCCGAAAATTACGGCAATAAATATGATTTGGAGTGAATTGCCGCTGATAAACGGCTCGAAGATATTGGCAGGCACGATATTGTAGATCAGATCAAGCACCTTTGTAAAGTCCGAACCCGAGACTCCGCCGAGAGTTACTTTATAAAACAGCGTTGCAAGCAGCGTAAGACCAAGCCCCGCAACCGTCATATATCCAAAAATAGCGGTGATCGTCTTTTTGCCTATTTTGCCAAGGGTTTCGGTGTTTCCCATGGAGCAAATACTGCCAAGCACAGAGAGGAAGATGAACGGTCCCGATACCGCCGCGATGGCTCCAAAGAAGAGGTCTGCCACGGGAGCCAAGAAATGCTCGGAAAGATTTGTTCTCGCACCTTCGGGCAAGAGCGTGAGCAAAAGCCCTGTGATAACCGAAAGAAGGATAGCCGCGAGCATTTTGACAGTACCCGACATTGCCTTTTTCTTAGGCGTAAATACGATATAGTTCTTTCCGTTCTTGTAGCTGTAGGTAGGCGCAAGACC
>JBGVHJ010000053.1:0-17558 GCA_045122255.1 Eubacteriales bacterium
TAAATGGCTCAAGCTTCACAGAAAACAGCGCAAGTAAAGGCGGTGCTTTATACGTCGAGGGCGCTACCGTCGAAATAGGTAGCGACGAAGAGGGCAATAAGACCTTGTTCGACGGCAATACAACTACCTCAAACGGCGGTGCTATCTACGTGGGCGAGTATTCATATACTCCCGAGCCTACCGATGAAGTGCCCGAGCCCGAGACCGAGATCGTCAAGTCTACGGTTACGGTTGATGGCGCAGAGCTTGTAAATAATACCGCGGCGAACGGCGGCGCGATCTATGCTGAAAAGGGTGCGACTGTAAACGTATCCAATGCAAGCTTTAAAGAAAATGTCGCAAAGACCAACGGCGGTGCGATCTACGTTGGAGGAAGCTCGAACTTAAACGTAAATAACGCGACATTTGAGAGCAACAGCGCAGGCAATTACGGCGGCGCGATCAACGTGTCTGCCTCCGTAGTTACCGTTATCGGAGAGAATACGCTCTTCAAAAATAACAGTGCGGTCAAGCACGGCGGCGCGTTCTACGCAAGCTATTCGGGAAGCGTTTATTCATTTATCGAAATGACAGGCGGTCGTTTCGAGGGCAATACCGCAATGGCAGGTGGCGCGGTAAGCATCCGTTCAAACTGTCAGGCGACCTTTAACGGAACCGTATTCTCGGGCAACAGTGTATCGGGAGATGACGGAAATGCCGACGGAAACGGAGAAGGCGGCGGAGCTATCTATGAGGGATACGGAAAGCTTATTCTCATTGACGTTGAAATGACAGGCAACAGTGCATCTGTTTACGGTGGCGCGATCAGTGCCGTTGGCGGAACCGTTACCGCGACGGGCGGTGAGTTCAAGAACAATACCGCGGCGCGCGGCGGTGCGATCAACTCTATTGATAACACAACGATGAGCTTCACCGACACCAAGTTTACATCGAACTCCGCTACAAGAAATTCGGGTAATACCGATGGCGGCGGCGCGATCAACATTGAAAAGGGTAAGCTTACTCTTTCGGGAGTAGTTATGGACGGAAATACCTCCAAGTATTACGGCGGCGCTATCAATGCCCGCAAGGGAACCGTTGAGATCAAGGATACCGTAATAACCAATTCCAAGGGCGGTACCGGTGCGGCGCTTTACTTCCGCGAAAACGGTACAACCGTGACTATAACCAATTCCACGGTTTCCAATAACACCGCAAAGGCTAACGGTGTTATCTATATGACTCAGGCAGGCACTCTCACCGTAGACGGTCTTACGGTCAGCGGCAACAAGGCGGCTAAGGGCGGTGTGTTCTATTTCAGCAACGCAGCGTGTACGTTGTTCAGTAACGTGGTTTCTTCCGATAACACCGCAACGACCAGCGGAAACCTGATGTACATAACCGACGCATCGACCTCGGCGACGGTCAATTGTACCGATGAGGAAAAGGCTATTTGGGAAAGCAACACGTACAATAGCGGCGCAACCGTTAACTACGTAATTGCAGACTGATAAATTACATTGACCTTCAAGGCTGTCGTTCCTCGGTTCGACAGCCTTGATAATAATTGCAAAAACCTCGGAAAGGTGCATATAATAATGAAAAATCAAAAATTCAGATTACTGTGGATATCTGCGACGGTGTTCGTCACCGCTGTATTGCTTCTGATAGTCGGTGCTTTTGCCGCAAACGGGAGTGTAAAAAAAGGCGATGCCAATGCTGACGGATTGGTAAATTCCAAGGATCTTGTGCTTATTCGTCAATATCTCTCGAATTACGATTACAGTTCCGGAGCGTCAAGCGTGACGATCGCCGGCGACGCCGATTTTAACGGCGACGGCAAGGTCGATACCTTGGATATAATTGATTTGAGAAAATATCTTGTTGACAGCGAATTCACCGATACGGTGATCACCGTAAACGGCAACAACGCTGCCGTTGTCGGCATGAACGGACTTGAGTATACCGCTTCGAATTTCAGCAAAACAGAGCAAAATACCTTCGTGATCAACACATCCTTTGAAATCGTTTTTGAGGATGGCGCATTTGCGGAGGAGTTCAACAGACTTTCCTTTACCTACGAATCCAGCGAGCCGCTGAAGCTCTCCTTTACCTATGAGCTTGACGGAGAAGAGAAGACCGACTATTTTTTCCTTGACGCGCACAAAACAAGCTTCCGCGGTCTTATCGAGGGATATCTTGACGGCAACGTCGGCGCAAATTTAAAGAAGATAACCGTTGACACCTGTGAGGAGGTCGACGCGTACTTCATTCTTCACGATCTCACCGTTGAGGAGATACCCGTATACGAGGACGATCTTTGCGTTGAGAATGACCGCTATAAGATCGGTGTCAGACTGTCCTGGGGCGGTGCTATGACCTACTTTGAGGATAAGCTTGACGGCGACGCGGAGCTTGGCAACCTTGTCAATATCCACGATACGGGACGCCTTATCCAGCAATCCTTCTACGGTACGTTTACCAACAACGAGGGATATATCTCGGTTCCCAACGGTGACAGTGAAAGTGCTACGAAGTGGCCCTATAACCCCGTTCAGGGCGGTGACCGCAAGAATAACGGCTCCGACCGCCTTATAGACGTTGAATATGACGAAGAAAAGGATTATATCTATATAGTTTCCCAATCCCGCGACTGGGCTTACGTCAAGGGTAACACCTATGAAACCGAATATGACGGTCTTACCTATACATATTATGAGAACACTTACTCTATTATGGAGGGTAAGGACGAGAGCACTGATGACGACTACGTGTTAGTCGATAACGTGATGACCGACTACTCGGGATGGACTCACGTCGCAGGCGGACAGGAGATACCCGCGGTATATCTGGTCAGCTATTTTGATACGCTGTCATACTACAACGGCATCAAGCCCTGGACAGGTGATAATGAGGGCATTTGCTATGAGGCTGAGCTTGAGGGCTGGTCAAATTCGGGAAGCTTCCCGCTTTACAGAGAAAACACCGAGACCTGGTCGATCTGGATAAATACTGAGGACGCTAACGGTGTAATTCCCGAAAAGCAGTTCGGCTTCGGCACGTACTGTCCCAACATTCACAAGCATATTGCAATAAGACACGAATATAAAAACGGTGGATCTAAGGATCCCATGCACAATTCCACCTCGTACGTCGCACCCTCTTGCTCGATAGTTATGCAGAGCTATAAGCCGATAGAATACAGCTATATTCTGGCAACCGGCGAGCCCGAGCAAGTAAGAGACGTTTTCGAGGAGAACAAGGATTTCACAACCAACCCCTCGCTTTCCGATAACCGTTACGATCAGCTTATCAACTACGGAAAATTCGATATGATGAATATGGATTTTACCGTAGAGGAAAACATAAACATCCTTACGTCCCCCAAGCATCTTTCCGTGAGCTACGATTCTGTCGAGAGCGCACTCAAGCTTTTGGTTGAGAATGGAAGAGATCCTTACGTTTCGTTTGATTTTGATTGGAATGCAATCAAGCATATAAATTGCGACGAGTTCAATACTATAGAGATCGAATATATGCTCCCTATGGATAACTCGACCTCGGGAGCAACCCTCGCGCTGTTTATCTGTGCAGGTGATGACTCTGATTTCGATGAACAAAATACTGTATCGGGAACTTTAGTGCGTGACGGAAAATACCATACGCTGAAGATCAAGATCCCCGACGGAAAATTCTCCGGTGATCTTCACAAGTTCAGATTTGATCCCTTCCATTCGGCAGCGGCTGGAGACGCTATGTATATCAAGAGCATAAAGCTGATGAAAGCGGAATATCCCCAAATTGGAATCGAAAACGATATGACCCTTCCGGGAAGTGAGAACCTCCCGAGTGGAAAGAGCTATACCGAGACCTATATGGACGAGACCGAAAACGCTTTGGTTCTTCAGGTCGCCGGAGGCACTGACGTCAGCATAACCCTTGATTTCACGTCTCTCTTCCTGAGCACGCAGGTGTTTACGGGACTTGAGATAGAATATATGATACCTTCCGCTAATCAAAAGCCCTGCGCTTCGTCGATTTATTTCGCTACAAGCGACAATTTGGGCTTCAGAGGGGAACAGGTCGTAGGCTCGGGCAGACTTGTTGCCGACGGAACGTATCATACCATGACCTTTGATTTCACAAAAAAGGCAGAGTATTGGACCGGAGATATCACCCGACTCAGATTTGACTACTTCGACGGTCAGGTAGAAGACGGCGACGTAATGTATATCAAGAGCATTAAATTGATCCAAGAGCCGAGATATGAGTTGGATCTGACGGTGGGATTTTTTAAATCGCCTTTTTCTGCTACGAAATATACCAAGCTCTCTTATGACAGTGCAAACGGTATATTAACTCTTAAAAGAAGCGGCGGCGATGACGTCAGTGTTACCATGGATTTCACTAAAAATCATTTTAGCACCGGCGATTACACCAAGCTGGTCGTAAGATATATGATACCGACCACACATTCAAGCGCGGCGCCCTCTACTGCCGTATATTTCACAACGAGTGCTGACGGAAGCTTGAGCGAGAGCAAATCCGTATACGGTAAGCTTGTTGCCGACGGAATGTATCATTATTGTGTTTTCGATCTGTCAACTAAGGCAGGCTGGTCGGGCGAGATTGCTACGATAAGATTTGATTATTTCCAGAACAATACTTTAGAAGGGGAATTGATCTATATCGATTCAATATATCTTCAGTAATATTTTAAGGGCTTTCCTTTTGGAAAGCCCTGTTTTGTTGATAAATCAAAATTTGAAGCCACAGCAAAAAAACACGAGAATTTTGAAAGAATTTTACGCTTTTATTGACAACAATGAGTAAAATGTGGTAAAATAGTCATATAAACTCATTTTCGGAGAAAAGAATGAAAAAATTACTTTGTATCGACGGCAACAGCATACTGAACCGTCAATTTTACGGAATAAGACCGCTTTCAACTCCCGACGGTTTTCCCACCAACGCGCTTTTCGGTCTGGTAAACGTGCTTACAAAGCAGCTTGACGCAATAAAGCCCGATTACGCGGCGGTCGCGTTCGACCTGAAGGCGCCCACCTTCCGTCACCTGATGTACGGCGAATACAAGGCAGGCAGAAAGCCGATGCCCGAGGATCTCGCCCGTCAGATGCCCGTGGCGAAGGAATTTTGCCGCGCGATGGGTCTTGAGGTCATCGAGCTCGAGGGCTACGAGGCTGACGACGTTCTCGGTACGCTTTCTGCAATGGCTGAGGGCGAGGATAGCGAGGCTTACGTGCTGACAGGTGACCGAGATTCTCTCCAGCTGATCAGCGACAAGACCAAGGTCCTTCTTGCTACAAATACCGATACGCTCACCATGGATCCCGCGGCATTTTTTGAAAAATACGGCGTGAGACCCGATCAGTTCGTGGACGTAAAGGCGCTTATGGGCGATAGCTCGGATAATATCCCCGGTGTGCCGGGAATCGGTGAAAAGACCGCCTTCAAACTGATAAGCGAGGAGGGAAGCCTTGACGGTATCTATGCCCGACTCGGCGAGATCAAGCTTACTCCCTCGGTAAGAGCCAAAATGGAGAACGGCAAGGAAAGCGCTTATATGTCCAAGGATCTTGCCACAATCAAGCGTGACGTGCCCATGGGCATCACTCTCTCTGATATTGCCCACAACGGCATCAAGCGTGCCGAGCTGCGCGCGCTCCTGCTTCGCTATAACCTGATGTCTGCCTTAAAGCGACTTGGACTTGATAAGGAAGAGGAGTTCGCGCCCGCAACCGACACCGCGCCCGAGACCGTTGCGCCTGCAACCGATGCGCCCGAGACCGTTTCGCTTTGCTCCAACGGATTTTCAACTCTCGGCGGCGAGACCTACGCTCTGTCCCTGACCGAGAATAAGGTGATGATCTCCGACGGAGAAAGGATATACGAGACCGAGCCCTGCGAGGCGCTCGAAGCATTTATAAAGAGCAAGAAGATCGTGGCATACGATTGCAAATCGCTCTATAAAGCCCTTGAGGATAAAGGAATCGTATGGCGCGATTGCTACTTTGACGTGATGCTCGGCGCATACGTGGACGATTCCTCAAGAAGCGGATATCCCATGGAGAGTCTTGTGGGCGCGTACCTCGGTGACGCTCACGATCCGTCGGTCCCCGATGCCCTTTATGCCGCAAAAATGTGGCATAAGATAGAAGAAAGACTTTCCGAGAGCGGTCAGCTGGAGCTTCTTTACAATATAGAGATGCCCCTTGCCGCAGTGCTCTGCGATATGGAAAACGAGGGCTTTACCATCAACCGCGAGGGAATTGCCGCATACGGAGAGGAGCTTGATGAGATCGCGCGCTCCCTTGAGTTCAGAATATTTATGGCGGCGGGCGGCGAGTTTAATATAAATTCGCCCAAGCAGCTTGGCGAGGTGCTTTTTGAAAGACTTATGCTCCCCGCAGGAAAAAAGACCAAGACCGGTTATTCCACGGGCGCGGAGATACTTGAAAGACTTCGCAAATATCATCCCATAATCGACGATATCCTTGAATACAGACAGGTCACCAAGCTGAAGAGCACCTACGTTGAAGGACTTCTCAAGGCGGCGGACGGTGACGGAAAGTGCCATACTACCTTCAAGCAGACGGGAACCGCTACGGGAAGACTTTCCTCCGTAAACCCCAATTTGCAGAATATTCCGATCCGAACCGAGGCGGGCAGACGCTTCCGCGAGTATTTTATCGCCAAGAATGCCGATCGGGTGCTTATCGATGCCGACTATTCGCAGATAGAGCTTCGTGTGCTGGCACACGTTTCGGGTGACGAAAATATGATCGGCGCCTTCCTCTCGGGTGAGGATATCCATACCGCCACAAGCTGTCGCGTATTCGGAGTTTCCCCCGAGGACGTGACCGTTGAGATGAGAAAAAGAGCAAAGGCGGTCAACTTCGGAATCCTTTACGGAATGGGCGAATACTCCCTCGCCGAGGATCTGAAGATATCCCGCGCCCAGGCAAAGGAGTATATCGATAGCTATCTTTCGAGCTATCCCGCTATCGACGAATATCTGCATAACGTGGCGAAGGACGCGAGAGCCGACGGATACGTCACAACGATGCTCGGTCGCCGCCGCTATATTCCCGAGCTTGCCGCATCCAATAAAAATATGCAGGCATTCGGTGAAAGAGTGGCAAGAAACAGCCCCATTCAGGGAAGCTCAGCGGATATCATCAAAATTGCAATGATAAACGTTGCCAAAAAGCTCCGTGAGAGCGGATACGACGCCAAGCTTTTGCTTCAGGTGCACGACGAGCTGCTTATCGAGAGCGCGAGAGCTTGTGCCGATGCCGTGCTTGAGCTTTTGAAAACCGAGATGGAAAACGCCGTCTCGCTCAGCGTGCCTCTCAAGGTCGAGGCAAATATTGGCGAAAATTGGCTTGAGTGCCACTAAATAAAGACAAATATCAAATATAGTTTTGTCCTATAAAATGTCGGAAACCGCCGAATTTTTCGGCGGTTTTTCTCGTTTTATAATGAAAAAGTATAAGATTGTGCTAATTGCCTGACCGTTAGTATAAGAATGTCCATTGAAACGATTAGACAGCAATGATATAATTAAAATGTCAAAATATATCCAATAATAAAAGGGGTAGTAACTATGAAAAAAAGATTAGCGATTGTAATCGCTATCGCGGCGATAGCACTGTGTGCATTGACGGTCTTTTCATTTAACGTGCTTGCGGAAAATGAATCCGAAGCAGTCCCGGGTGATGCAAACGGCGATGGAGTCGTAAACTCCAAAGACCTGATAATTATCCGCCAATATCTGGCGTGGTATGATTACACCACCGGAACGTCAAGCGTAGAAATAAATGCCGATGCCGACGTCAACGGCGACGGTAAGATCGATCTCATTGACGTTGCGAAAATGAGAAATTATCTTACTGATGGCTCATTTGATTCTTCAGAGGGTGATCCCGAGGCTACCGAAGAAGCTACCGAGGCGGAAACCGAAAATCTTGAGCCTGTTCAGGACAATATCTTCGATGCCAACGATTTTATGGCTGCCTACAATTTCAATACCCCCGAAGGCTTCAAGGGCGAAATCGTTACCGAGGACGGAGTGACCTTCTTCCGTGCTACCGCTACCGAGGCTAAGGATGGAAGACTTGTACTCAATTCCGGTGAAAACGCTGTTGCGAACGTGGGCAAGAGCTTTGTCCTCGTGTACAGAAATAAGAGCGCAAGCATGAACAGAGTATCCCTTGAAATAAACTCCGCAGGCAAGACCGACAATGTGGGAGGAGCAACCCCCTTCTACTCGATATCCAAGACAGAGAAGTGGAGTGCGGTTTATTTCGCAACTTCAAATCCCGTTGACCTTTCCGCAGGTGCGGGATATATGTCTATCGATATTTTTGACGAGCATGACAATGTAAAGGTTCAGGAAGGCGACGTTATTGATATTGCTCTCTTCGCGGCTGTCGAAAGCACCGATACCGCTAAAAATACCGTTGTAGAGTATTGCGGAAGCTTTGTGGAATTCCCCTATACAATATTTTTGAACGGAGTGTATGCTTACGGTGTCGAGAACACCGCGAACGGAGTTCTTTTGTCGAACAGATCAATGACAAATGCACCCGTTTCAATGGATCTTTCCCATCTTCCCATCTCGGGAAACCTTGCCAATGCCCTGAGACTTGGCTCAGGTTGGGCGATCACCGAAGGCGGCTGGGATCATTATGAATGCAAGATAACGGCATCCGACGGAACAGTGAAGACTATAACTATCCTTTCTCCCGAAAAAGTGAAGGACCTTGGCGAAAATACGCTGAACGCACTGACAAATTACGATTACGGCGCAGATAAGGGAGTGGGCGGGAATCTCTTTGACAGAATTGCCATCGATCTTACCGGATACGAGGGCAAAACGCTTACCCTTGAAGTGTACGGAATCAGTAACTACGGAATGCAATATAAGCTCGCTGACATCAAGAACGTTAAGATCCCGGGAGTCGATAATACCTTTGATGCCCATGATTTTTACGTTTCATATAAGAATATGACAAGTCCCGCATACACCGGTGAGCTTATTACCGAAAACGGACTGACCTTCTTCCGCGCGACCGCTACTGCAAGCGGAAGCGGAAGATTGACCCTGAACAGCGGCGCTAAAACGGTCGAGAATTTTGGGAAGTCCTATATTCTCGTTTACAGAAATAACTCCGCAAGCACAAGCCAGAAATTCCAGCTCTACGTTACCGCCGCAAGCGGCGCTTCCGGAACCATGATTCCGGCATTCACTAAGGCAAATACGAGTGAGTGGAAGGTTGCGGTATTGAACTATACGCACGATCTTGATATGACGAAGGGCGCTAAATCGATACAAGTAGATCTCTTCTCCAAAGACGGAGTGGCTGGCGACGTTATCGACGTGGCTCTCTTCGTGGGTGCGAACAGCGAAGAAGATGCTTGGAAGATATTCGGCGAAACCGTCGGTGATAAGATAGCTCTTCCGTTCCGCATAAATGTTGGCGGAGGAGTTGTAGTTAACGGTACTAATTATTCCGGTGCCCCTTATCTTACCAGTAAAACAACTATGGATAACGGTCCCGCGCAGTTCGATCTTTCAACTGTTACCGCCGTTTCCGGAGATCTGAAGACAGCATTCAGACTCGGCGCGTCGTGGGCTATAACCCGTGAGGGATGGGACTACTATTATTGCAATATAATTGCAGAGAGCGGAAAGACCGCAACCGTCCGCGCATCCGAAGGATTCGATTTTGCTGCAGGCGCATACACTGCTATTACTCAGAATGCCACCTATCTGGCTACCCATGGACCCAATATGGCTATTGGCGGCGATATTACCACCAAAGCAAAATCTGTCTTCGTTGACCTCACAGGCTTTGAGGGCGAGACCGTCACGCTTGAGATCTTCGGTGTCAGCAATTACGGTATGCACTATGAAATAGTCAAGGTAAAGAATCTTCAGGTTAGCGGAACTCCCCAATATGAGGAGCTGGACGATTTCGTAAGCTTCGTTGACCCTTCCTTGCCGGGCGAGCTCAAGATCCTGAGCCTGAGCGGAGGCAATACCGCAGGTGTTTCCTTCACAGTCCCCGAGGGCGAGGAGGTAAGATCGCTCAAGATAGCTCTTTCCAATACCACCGCATTGAAGGCGTGCAGCGCGGGAATCAGTGTCTATGCCTTTAACGGTAGCTATGCAGATAGCGTAAAAACAACTCCCGTATTTACCACAACCGCAACAAGTGTTATGAAGTGGGTCGATATCGCCATCCCCGACGGTACTATGCCTGCAGGTGACTACCTTGTGGTCGTTAAATACGTTCCTGTCACAGGTGGAGTTTTCACCAGTGCGATTCTCGACAATGCCTGGAGCACTCTCCCCGAAAGCTTGGCAAAGTATAATATAGTAGCGTACAGAAACGGCGAGATCGATTCCGAAAAGGTATTGGCAGGAGGATTTGAGACCGTAACTGTCGGCGCAACAATTCCCGCAAACGATAAGATAGACGTGACGTTTGAGGATACCACCGCAAAGGTCATAGTTATTTCGGGTCAGTCCAACGCCGCAGGTGCAACCTCAAGCTCGATATTCAAGAGCAAGATAGGTGCTGAGGAGTATGCAAAATATGCAAACGGATTCTCCAACGTAAAGATACTTTATAAGTGCGGAAGTAACGGCACTACAATAACCTATAATAACGTTTCAGGCGGATTTGTTGACGTAAAGATCGGTCAAGGATATCTGACCAGTACCTTTGGCCCCGAGCTGGGTCTTGCGGCATATCTGGCAGAGAATTATCCCGACGAAACCTTCTATATCATCAAATATGCCGTTGGCTCGACCTCCATGCAGGGTCATTTCAACGTAAACAGTAGCAGCGATAGCCAGAAGGTCTGCCTCAACGGACTTAAGGAAACCGTGGATAACGGTCTCAAGCTGCTTGAGGAGATGGGACTTACTCCCAAGATAGTCGGATTCCTTTGGATGCAGGGCGAGGGAGATGCAGGCACACACGCAAACCGTGCGTCTGACTACTACACTATGCAGAAGGCGCTGATGTCCTACCTTCGCGATACCTATTCCGATTATTCGGTGGATGAAGGCGAAATACCCTTTATCGATGCGGAGATCAGTGACTCGGGCTTCTGGGGAGCATCATACGTTGTAAATGACTTCAAGAAGGATATCGACCGCGAGAGTGCGCGAAATTATCTCATCGATACCAACTACGTTGGTCTCACCGCGCTCTATGAGAACAATGACCGCGCGCATTACGATTCGGGATCAATGATTCTTCTTGGCGAGCTCTATGCTAAGACCATCTGTAATATCTATGATTTTTCCAAATAAAGGTTGAAAATGGGCTGCTCCGAAAAAACGGAGCAGCCTGATTTTGATTTTTCGCTCTCCTTCTATCAGCGAATTTTGATTTATACATATATATTGACAAAAAATGCAAAAAACTTTTGTTGAGATAATGTCATTTTGTTGAATATCGACATTGCCCTTGAACGAAAACTGTGGTATAATTAAGAAAAGACTTTACATAAGAATTGATAAAACTGTATATTAGGGAGAATACATGAAAAAAGTTAAAAAGTATCTTAACCGCTACTTTATAGATGCTATGGGTGCTATGGCGCTGGGACTTTTCGCGTCACTTCTCATTGGAACGATCTTTTCTACTCTTGGAAAATATATTCCCGTGCCGTGGCTTTCGTCGGCATTTGAAACGGTCGCCTTTTATGCCAAGGCGGCTACGGGTATGGCGATCGGAGTTGCTATAGCGCACAAGCTGGAGGCACATCCTCTCGTTATATTTTCCTGCGCGGCGGTTGGCGCTATGTCCAATGCGCTCGGTGCTGTAATCGACGGTGGACTTATAAAGGCTTGGGCGGTTCCGTCGGGGGCTGAGAGCGAGATATTTTACGCGGCGGGACCTGCGGGCGCGTTCCTCACCGTAATAATCGCTGCCGAGATAGGTATGCTTGTATCGAAAAAGACCAAGGTTGATATTCTCGTCACACCCACGGTGACTCTCCTTGTTGGATTTGTTGCAAGCTTTGTTTTTTGCCCGATAATTGCATACGTAATGTATTATATAGGCATCTTTATTGCCACGGCAACTACCTTCCAGCCCCTCGTTATGGGCGTGATCGTTTCGGTTGTGGTCGGCACGGTCCTCACCTTGCCTATTTCAAGCGCGGCTATTTGCGCTATGATCTTTTCCGAATCCGCATTGGCGGTTGCGGTGGCAAACGGAACCGAGGAGGGATTTCTCCTTGCAGGCGGCGCGGCGGTTGCAGGATGCTGCGCGCAGATGGTCGGCTTTGCCGTGTCGAGCTTCAGAGAAAACAAGTGGGGAGGGGTAATATCCCAAGGACTTGGAACCTCGATGCTTCAGATGGGCAATATTTATAAAAATCCGAGGATATGGATACCGCCTATGCTGGCGGCGGCTATAACGGGACCTATCTCGACTACGGTGTTCAAGCTTAAATGCTCGGGCGTTGCCGCAGGAATGGGAACCTGCGGTCTGGTAGGGCCTATCGGTGTTATCGACGGCACGGAATGGTCGCCCCTTATGTGGATGGGCCTTGTGCTGGTGTGCTTCCTTTTACCTGCCGTGATCTCTCTTGTGTTCAGCGAGATATTGAGAAAGATCGGCTGGATAAAGAAGAACGATATGCTTCTTGGCGAATGATAAAACAAAGCAAGCCCGTTGGCGTGATACTCTTAACGGAGTATCACGCCAGTTCTATTCGCCTTTCGGCGAGTTCTATTGCTACGCAGTTCTATTCGCCTTTCGGCGAGTTCTATTGCTACGCAGTGATATTCGGCTTACGCCGAGTGTTGCCAAGGTTCTGCGAAGCAGGTTCTTATATTCGCTTCGCGAGTTTTGGGGGCGAATAGATTATAAAATTAATAATTAAATATTAAATTTTCAAAAAACTATTGCAAAAATCAAAAAAGTTTGGTATAATATATAGAGCCTTTGAGAAGGCTATATAAAAAGCAGTCGTGTGCTGTGAAATAAGGCCATACCAGCCGGGGATTTAGCGGAGCCCTGTACCTGAAATCCGCTACAGCAGGGGTGGATCCCGCACTTGAGGGCGGAAACTTTGCGAATGAGTCCTATCCTCTGTGTTGATAGGCGGGTCTTGCGCAATTGGGAGCTGTGAACCATGTCAGATGGGGGACCAAGCAGCATTAAGCGGTAAACCCGATGTGCCGCGAGGGTGCCTGCCTTGAGCAGAGGGTATGAAGATCGCGTAGAGGCGAAGTTCGACTTTGCGGTGTATGGTCTTGTTTCATGCACACGACTTGTTTTTAGCTCACTGAAATTTTCGCGATACTGCGTTGCTCCTCAAAAGCAGCTCGACTTACGTAATGTAAGCATACGCAAGCTTAAGCTTGCTAGCGCGAGTTTGCTGTTGCAAACATCGCCTTCGCTTTGCTTTTTCCGGTGCGCCTTGTCTCGCAAAATTTTCAGCGGCTAAAATTGATTTTCGGATAGCTATTGAACTGAAACGATTTTCGCGATACGGAGTTATCCATCAAAATCTGCTCGCTCAAAAATTTGGGTGCGCCTTGTCTCTTTCACCTTTCCGCTTTTGCGGAAAGATTTCACGTTGCTATCGTCAGAGAGCAACATTTCACATTTTGCTTTGCAAAATATTTCACTTGCGCGGAGCGCAAATTTCACTGAACTTTTTGTGAGACAAAAAGTTCCACGGGAGGTTTAATATGCACCAAGCTCTATACAGAAAATGGCGTCCGCGTAGCTTCGACGAGGTCTACGGTCAGGAGCATATAACCTCTATTTTGAAATACGAGGTTGCCAACAACAAGTTTTCTCATGCGTATCTCTTCTGCGGTTCAAGGGGAACGGGAAAGACCTCTTGCGCTAAGATACTTGCCAAAGCCGTCAACTGTCTTGATCCCAAGGACGGAAGCCCTTGCGGAAAATGTGCGGCTTGTCTTGCCATCGATTCGGGAGCTACTACCGACGTCATCGAAATGGACGCGGCAAGTAACAACGGTGTTGACAACATCCGAGACATCCGCGATGAGGTGGTTTATTCACCGTCTAATCTTAAATACAGAGTTTATATCATCGACGAGGTGCATATGCTCTCCACCAGCGCGTTCAACGCTCTGCTGAAGACCTTGGAAGAACCTCCGGCACACGTCGTATTCATACTTGCAACCACCGAGCTCCACAAGCTCCCCGCAACCATAATTTCACGTTGCCAGAGATTTGATTTTCGCCGTATCACCACCGAGGTGCTGAAGGATCATCTTCTCAGAATAGCCGAAGCGGAGGGAATAGAGCTTGAAGAGTCTGCCGCTATTCTTCTTGCGAAGCAGGCGCAGGGCGGTATGCGAGATGCTATCAGCCTTTTTGATCTTTGCGCGGGAAGCCGTGAAAGGATCGACGAGGAGATAGTTAACAGTACCGTTGGAAAGGTCGGTCGCGAAAGCGTTATTTCGGTAGTCAGAGCGGTTCTTGACCGCGATTATGAGACTATATTTGCCGCTATCGACGATGTAGTAAGCTCCTCCCGTGACGTTACCGTCTTCTGGCAGGATCTTATTTCGGTCTACCGCGATCTGCTTATTGTCAAGAGCTCGTCGGATTCGGCATCATATCTTGACCTTACCGATAGCGAGACTGCGGCACTTAAATCCCTTGCCGCAGGCTTTACGATTGAAAAGCTTTCCTATCATTGCTCAATGCTCCAGGAGTCGCTCCTTGCGATGCAGAAGGCAAATTCCATAAGACGTATAACCGCAGAGCTGACCCTCGTCCGTATGTGCGACGAGAGGCTTAACACCTCTCCCGAGGCGATGCTTTCGAGAATTTCAAGCATAGAGTCCAAGCTCGCAACCGGTAATTTTACTGCCCCTGTGGTGCAAGCCGTGCCGTCGGATGCATCTGCTACTGTCGAAGCCGCGAGTGAGCCTGCCGCAAAGCCGGCAAGAGCAGCCCGTCGCCCCGTAGTTGAAGACGATGACGACGAAATGTTCCGCGGTGACGCTCCCGGTGCCGTAGCCGCTCCGAGAGCCGCAAAGCCTGCGCCTAAGCAAGAAGCTCCTGCGCCTAAGCAAACGAGCCGTCCCGCAAGCCCTGCCGCCTCTGAGGGTGGTGTAAGAGTGCTGAAGCCCTTCAAGAGCCGCGCAGAGGTTGTTGAGAGACTTTCAAGTGCCGATGCCATGCTTTCGGGAATGTTCCAGTGTGCCAAGTGGTACACCGACGAAAGCGGAAGATTCGTGCTTAAATTCGACTCGAAGGGAAGCATCGACAATATACGCTTCTTCAAGGGCGAGCAGCTCTTCCTCAATATCGCGTCAAGCGTTACCGCGCGTCAGTATTCGAAGGACGATCTTATTCTCGAATGTGCAAGCGAGAGAGCTAGCGACAGCGTTATAGACAAGATCCTTGAAGCCGCCGAGAGCGACTGATAATTTATAAAAATATAAACGAACATATAAGGAGAAAAAATTATGAGAGCAAACATACCGAAGGGAATGGGCGGAGGCCCCCAGAATATGCAGGCGATGATCCGTCAGGCACAGAAGATGCAGGAAGATATGGCGGCGCTTCAGGAGGAGCTTGACGCAAGAGAATATGAGATCAAGGCAGGCGGCGGAATGGTTGCCGTTAAGATCAACGGTAAGAAAGAGGTTCTTGCTATCGACATTCAGCCCGAGATCGTTGATCCCGACGATATCGAGACCCTTTCCGACATCCTTGTGGCGGCTGTCAACGAGGCTATCAAGCGCGTTGAGACCACCAATGCACAGGAGATGGACAAGGTTACCAAGGGCATGAATATGCCCGGACTCTTCTGATATGGCAGAGTATATAGAATCGCTTCAGAGACTTGCCGAGCAATTTGGCAGACTTCAGGGAGTAGGCAGAAAGAACGCCATGAAAATGGCGTTTTCTGTGCTTGAAATGACCGACGAGGAGGCAGAGAGCTTCGCCAACGCTATACTTGAGGCGAAGGCGAAGATACATCTGTGCCCCATTTGTCAGAATCTTACCGACCGCGATATATGTCCCATTTGTGCCGACGCGCAGAGAGACAGAAGCACGGTCTGCGTGGTCTCCGACCCAAGAGTCGTCATCTCAATGGAGAAGGTAAGAGAATTCAAGGGGCTTTATCACGTGCTTCACGGTGTTATCTCGCCCATGAACGGCATAACTCCCGACAAGCTGAAGATAAAGGAGCTGCTTACCCGACTCGGCGAGGGTGAGATAGAGGAGGTCATCGTGGCAACCAATCCCACTGTTGAGGGAGAGGCTACGGCAATGTATCTTTCAAGACTTCTCAAGCCTATGGGCATCAAGGTGACCCGACTTGCCTACGGTGTGCCTATGGGAAGCGATCTTGAGTATGCCGACGAGATAACACTCTTCAGAGCGATCGAGGGCAGAAGAGACTTTTAAAAGATAAAAGATAAGAGATAAGAGATAAGAGAAAAGGTTGATTTTCGCTTGCGAAAATCTTCATTCAGAGGAAAAATGATTTACGAAAACAAGATTTACGATGAGGAGCGCGCGCTCTATGACATCGAGGCTTCGACGGTAAGAAATTGCACCTTTGCAGGCCCTGCCGACGGCGAAAGCGCCCTCAAGGAGTGCAGAAATATAACCGTGGACAGCTGCAGATTTGAATTGCGCTATCCTTTTTGGCACGTAAGCGGTGCGAAAATATCAAATATTACAATGACGTCTACCTGCCGCGCCGCCCTTTGGTATGATAGCGATATTTCTATCGAAAAAGCTACTCTTCACGGTATTAAGGCACTTCGTGAGTGCAAAAATATCACACTTTCCGAATGCGATATCGACAGCGAAGAATTTGGCTGGCGTTGTGCGGATATTTCAGTGAAAAATACTACTCTTAACTCTATGTATCCGTTTTTTGAGTGCAAGGGTATGAATATCGACAGCTTTACTATGACCGGAAAGTATTCCTTCCAGTACGCCCGAAACGTGGAGATCAGAAATTCGCATTTCAAGACCAAGGACGCATTTTGGCACGCGAAAAACGTGACCGTTTACGATAGCGTGATCGAGGGCGAATACCTCGGCTGGTATTCCGAGGATCTCAGACTTGTCCGTTGCCATATCAAGGGAACTCAGCCCCTTTGCTATTGCAAGAATCTGGTTCTTGAGGATTGCACGTGCGAGGATTGCGACCTTTCTTTCGAAAGAAGCTCTGTTGAGGCAGATATCCGCGGAAATATAGTCAGCGTTAAAAATCCCGTAAGCGGATACATAAAAGCCGACTCCATCGGTGAAATTATTTTTGATGAAAAACATAAAATATCCTCAACCTGTAAGGTTGAGATCAAAGAAAAGGTGACCGAATAAAGGTCACCTTTTCGTTTGTCTTGTTTCAAATTTTGATTTGTCGGTGGGTTTAGCGAGGCAGATTTGCGCGGTAAGGCTCCCTTGTGTAAAGGGAGCTGTCAGCGAAGCTGACTGAGGGATTGTTTTGCTGTGAAATGTTACTTTTACAATCCCTCCGTCTCGCTACGCGATCCACCTCCCTTTACACAAGGG
>JBGVHJ010000054.1:0-5261 GCA_045122255.1 Eubacteriales bacterium
CCGAACATCAGCATAATCATGCCGATCAATGCGAGTATAGGGGTGAAGGACATCGGCTTCAAAAGCTTTACAAAAAGATTATCTCCCGAAATACCGCCAAGGCTAAGGATCCATGCCGTTACGGTAGTACCGATATTGGCACCCATAATAACACCGATCGACTGCTTGAGCGTCATAATACCGGAGTTGACGAAGCCCACGACCATAACGGTTGTTGCTGACGAGCTTTGAATAACCGCCGTAACACCGAGACCGGTCAGAAACGCTTTGAATTTGTTTCCGGTCAGCTTGCCGAGCAGAAGCTTCAAGCCGCCGCCCGCACGTCGTTCAAGGGAATCTCCCATTACGTTCATTCCGAACAGGAATAAGCAGAGTCCTCCAATTAAAGCTAAAACATCAAATATTGTCATTTATTTTCTTCTCCTCCACACACACCAAAACTCACAAAAATAGGGGGCATCCTTGCGATGCCCCCGAAAGTCTTTCTGATCTCCCGGCGGCGTAACCGCATCAGGTTATCTTTGATTGTCAAATTGCAATCAGAACTTAAATTTGAACGTATTGCTTCCCTGTCTCGGAATTTCAAACTCCTCGGGAAGATCGGGACCACAGGAATGAGAGCCTACGCCGCGCATAGCAACGTCGATACATACGTTAACGAAATCGTTTTCCTCAAGCTCGAAGGCATGGCGCGTCTCTCTGAGTTGCTCTGTGGTATAGGGGTTTACAGAGCAAGAGAAAGGCTTCTCTGCCGTTACCTTGAAGAGATCCTTGACTGCAAGATACTTACAGTCGCAGTGGCTTCCGGACTCTTGAGGACGGATATACTTCATATCGTAGTTTTCCTCTGCGGAGCTTACGTAGTAGCCGTACTCACAAGCAGCCTTCTTATCCGCATAGCTTTCGCTGGGGCCAAAGCCTACGTAAGAGAAGTTGCAGTGTCCCTTGTCTACACCGAACTCAAAACCGAATCTCGGGAAACGCTCCACGTAATCGGCAAGCTTATAGGAAACGGAAACGGTAAGCTCGTTACCCGTTACGAGATACTCAAGCGTAAACTCTGCTGCGGGCATTAGGCAGTTTGCGGCAAGCGCCCCCTCAAACTTATAGTGGTTCTTCGACTTCTCGCAGGAGAAGATATGAGGCTTGCAGCCACGAAGATTGCAGCGTGTAAACCAATGAGGAAGCAGGTCGCGGTCGTTATCGGTATATCTTGTAATATTGAAATGGATGGGGGTACGAAGAACCTCGTTTCCGTCCGCCTTGATCGAGGTAATCTCACCGGTATGCTCGTTTACCTCAATATCGATGTCAGACGAGAACTTATAGGTGCTCTTGGGGATCTCGACGTCAGTAATCTCCGATTTGGTCTTTCCGCCGTAAACAGCCTTCATTTCAAGAGCGTTGGACTTGATCTTTCTGTCGGGTGTCAAAAGACCGTCTGCACAGAAGTTACCGTCGTGCTCGGGCTCTTCAAAGTCACCGCCGTAAAGGAAGCCGTCGTCGGTCTTGATACCGTGGTCTGCCCACTCCCATACGAAGCCACCCATCATCTGCTCGTTGTTATAGATCATATCCCAATAAGCAGCGATGTCACCGCAGGAGTTACCCATAGCGTGGGTGTATTCGCAAAGGATGAAGGGACGGGTTTCCTCGGGGTTATCGAGTACCTTTTCCTGAATGGTCTGCAAGGAAGGATACATCATACTGACCATATCCACCATATCGGTGTAATAATACTTAGGATCGGCATACTGAAGTCCCTCGTAGTGGATGGGACGGGTGCTATCGTGGTTGCGGATGTATTTTGCTCCCTCGAAGAAAGCCTTACCGAAGGAGCTCTCGTTACCGAGCGACCAGATAATAACGCTGGTACGGTTCTTGTCTCTTTCAACAAGTGCCGCGTGTCTGTCGGTAATGCCGGGTGCAAAGAACTCATTCTCCGCATACTCCATCCAAAGAGGCGTATCATAACGTCCGTCACGGGAGCAAGCACCGTGCATTTCAAGGTCTGCTTCATCAAGCACGTAGATTCCGAACTTGTCGCAAAGCAGATAGAATTCGGGACTGTTGGGATAGTGAGAGGTTCTGACTGCGTTGACGTTCAGCTCCTTCATCAGGTGAATGTCCTTAGCCATATCCTCAAGGCTTACGGTTGCTGCGGTCTCGCAGTTGAAGTCATGGCGGTTAACACCCTTGAGCTTGACTGCTACGCCGTTAACCTTAAATACCTTACCGTCGATGGACACCTCACGGAAGCCGATCTTTTCCTCGATCTTCTCTCCATTTGCATAGAGGTAAAGTCCGTAGAGCTTGGGATCCTCGGGAGTCCAAGGACGGATGCCCTCAACGGAAAGAGTTGCACTCTCGCCAACCTTGGCAACAACCTCGGTCTCACCGATGACGCAACGGATATCCACGTCACTCATATTGATCACGGTAACGGTACCGTTCTTACCATCGATCTTGGTTTCAAGCTTGTAATCGGTAATATGCTTTTCGGGACGGGTGAGCATATATACGTTTCTGAAAATACCCGAGAAACGGAATTTATCCTGACACTCAAGGTAGGTGGAGATACACCATTTAAGAACGAGAACGTCAAGCGTGTTCTCACCGTTCTCCACAAGCTCGGTCACGTCAAACTCACTGGTTGCGTGAGAGATCTGGGAGTAACCCTTGAACTGTCCGTTTACGTAGAGATAAAATGCGGAGTCAACACCTTCAAAGTTGATATAGTACTTTTCGCCGGGGGTCTTTTTCAGGTTGAAGGTGCGGCGGTAATGCCAGCACGGATTCTCATAAGGAAGGTGCGGAAGCATAACCGGGAAAGGATATCTGATATTGAGATACTGAATATGGTCATAGCCGTGCATCTGAACACACGCGGGAACGGGGATTCTGTCCTCAAGCTTTTCGTTGATCTCAAAATCCTCAACGTGGTCGTGCTTCTTGATCTGCCATACACCGTCAAGGGAGGTGAAACGGGAGCTGGATGCACGGTCCTGAATGCCGTGCTTGGTTCTGATCACGTCATTTTCTGCAAAAGGAATGTAGTAGCTTCTATGAGGGGTTGTACCAATTCGTTCGAATCTTTCGTACTCTTTCATTTTGTGCCTCCTTATACGTTTCCGTAAACATCGGGAACTGTTTTATCTTCTCTTTCAGCGAGAAGCTTGTCGTTTGCCTTCTCAACCTTGAGAAGCGAGAGCAAAAGGAATACACCGCCGCAGATGATAATGGGCGCCCACAGATAGAGGAAGTAAAGCATTCCGGTGGTTGCTGCGTTTTGGGTGGTGTTTTCTACGAAACCTGTGGAATCGAGGAGCCAACCGCAAAGAGCTGTACCGAAAGCACCGCCGATCTTGATTCCAAGAGAGGAGCAAGAGAACATCATACCGTCAATGCGGTGACCTGTGGTAAGCGTTGTATACTCGGAGCAGGATGCGATCAGAGCGTTCATATCGCCCTGGAGAGGTGCGATGCCGATCGTCGATACTGCGGTAAAGACAAGCATCAGCGGAACGTTTCCTGCATAGCCGGCAACCATTACACCGACTCTGCCTGCTGCTGCGATGATGTAACCGAGCAAATTCAGCTTATACATACCGCGCATCTTCTTGATTAAGAATGGGAGTGCGATCAGAGCAACGACCATCGTAATATTGATTGCAAGCGAGATATCGCTGAAGAGGGTTTCATCACCAAGGATATACTTTGTGTAGTAGGTACCCATACCGATAACCGATGCGTAAAGCTGAGTCAGAATATAGGTAAGGCAAATAACAATGTAGTATTTGTTCTTAAGAAGAAGCTTGAAGGACTGAAGGAAGGTGAGCTTGTGCTCCTCTTCTCTCTCCTCATCCATTCCCTCGTCAGCCTCGGGAAGCTCCTTAACGGAGAATACGGAAATGGTGTTAACGATAAGACCGATAACGGCATAAATGATTGCGATATTTCTCCAACCCATTGCGCCGCCGCCAAGCCAAGTTACTGCGAATACCGTGATTGCCTCGATAAAGATCTTCGTGCCAAATGCAAAGATAAAGCGGAAGGTTCCGAGCTGAACTCTTTCATTGGTGTTCTTGGTTACGAGTGCGGTAAGAGAAGCGTATGCGATGTTGTTTGCGGTAAAGAATACTGCGTTAAGAAGAGTGTATGCGATAAAGAAGAAGATGTACTGTGCGGTGTCGCCCCAGCTCATAGGAATTGCAAAGCAAGCTACAAGACAGACCGAGCATCCGATGTAAGGCCAGAGCATCCAAGGACGTGCCTTACCCATCTTGGTGTGCGTTTTGTCAATCATTCTTCCGAAGAAGAAGTCTGATACACCGTCAAAAATCTTTGAGACAGCGATCAAGGTACTTACGATGCCCATACTGAGTCCGACAGTGTCGGTCAGATAGATCATCATGAATGCTGTAAGCAGCGCGTATACGCAGTTTCCTGCTACGTCTCCGGATCCATATCCGACTTTATGATACCATTTTAAATACTTGCGTTCTTCCATATTAACCCCCAGCGATTATCATAATTTTTGAATTTTGGTAAGTATTTTTTAAGTGGTCGCCAATGTTTGAATGAATTTACCGAAGGCGGCTGTTCCCTCTTCCGTTCTCTTGAATACGCCAGCGTCCTTCAAGACCTCAAGGAACACCTCGCCAATTTCCTGTCTGAGAATCTCCTGCGCGTTATCTGCAGAAAACTCAGGATGCCTTCCGAGAACCTCGGTTGCCCACTTTGCATGAGCAGCCATCTCAGGAAGTGCATAAATGCTTTGACCGCCGACCATCGTTCTCTCGAGCATTCCGATCTCTCTTGCAAGTCTTGCAGGAAGAACGGCAAGTCCCATCACCTCGATCAAGCCGATATTCTCTTTCTTGATGTGGTGAAGCGAAGGATTCGGGTGGAACACACCCAGCGGTCTATCCTTCGTGGTAATGTTGTTACGGAGCACCAGATCGCAAACGTACTTGTTTCCGTTCTTTCTTGCAATCGGTGTGATCGTGTTATGCGGATTTCCGTCTGTCTCCGCAAAGATGAGGACCGATGCATCGCTGTAATCTCTCCATGTCTCAAGTACAAGGTTACAACATTTCGCGAGCTCGTCACGGTCATCGCACTCAAGACGAATAACCGACATCGGCCACTTGACGATGCCCGCCTTTACCCCCGGATGCTTTGCAATGACGAATTCCTTTTCTATCTCAGCCTTCTCCATTGCGAAGGTGTATCTGCCGCCTTGGAAGTGCTCATGTGTG
>JBGVHJ010000055.1:0-3981 GCA_045122255.1 Eubacteriales bacterium
TCGCAATCGGGATCACGGTCTTAGTGAGTCCGTTGAGTGTGTTGATCGTGTTCTGCATGCACGCGAGGTTTGCGGTGATCTGAGCGTTCACAACATTCTGATTGCAGAGCTGAGCCTCTACGCCCGCAAACTTGCCGTCAACGTACTTGTAAAGCTCAAGGAACTTACCGTCGGTGTAGATGTTGCTTTCGAGAAGCTTCTTTTCTGTACGAAGCTCGGCGATGGTGGCAGCCATATCGGCTTCATACTTTGACACGGGATGTTCTCCGGGATTGCAGTTTGCTCTGCCGCCGCCAAAGATATTTCCAAGACCGCCTCCGAGCAGCTCCGCGCCGAGCGCACCAATCGAAAGTCCTAAAGCCGTTCCACCAACGCCCTTGCTTGCATAGTTGTTTTCGTGTTCCATAATTTTACCTCCATATTTTATATATTTGTAGACCTTGTCTACGCTTAAATAATATCACGGATCTAAATAAAAAAAGGAACAAAGAACGGTGAAGAAAGTGCGCAAAAAAGTGTGTAAAAAGGGTCAAAAAGGGCAGGCGAATTTTCGCCTGCCCTTTAAGTATAGGATTATTTAGTTTTTATTTGTCAAATACGTATTGACTTGCCCTATAGCCTGACGCAGCTGATATTTATATGCGCCGTCAGAGATCGATAGAGTGTCGCAGATTTGAATAACGCTGTACTTCTTACTATCGAAGTATCGGAGTCTTATGATCTCATACTGTAGCTCGGTTATCCCCGAGTTCAACCATATGTCCTCCAGCTCCGGCTTCGTTAACCTGCTCTTGCCACTTATCTTCAACATATGTTTGATCTCCTATTATATCGACTATATCGTATTTGTCCTTGATCTTAAGATAAATTTTTTTATCTATGAACTCGATATACAGATATAAATATTTGATCTTATCCGAGAGTGCTTTGGGCTCAACTGTGTTGTAAGCTTTTGAGCCGCGTGCAAATCCGGAGTACATCCTGCAAAGCAAGAGTGCAATCTTGAATATAGTATATATGATCGCACCAACTGATACCTCCTGTGCCAAGGTGAAGACGGGTACCGCCGCCACGATGGCTATAAGTGCCGTGAGCGCAATGTGACTCTTACCAATGGTATGCTTCTCAACATACTCTTCTCCGCTCATTCCGACCGATCCTCGCTCGTTACGTGCCATGCCGTCTGTCAACAGTATGTCAGGCGTAAGATCTATGTGCTCAATCTGGTTCAGCATAAATATTTTGGTCGCGCGAGAAGATGTCTTCACATTGCGTATCGTGCCGAATAGTTTATTTTTTGCATCCTTGCCTTTGATCACTTCGATCGGGAACATCGCCCGCAGCTCTTCAAAGGTCTTGCCGTGATAGTTCGCCATGTAATCGTTATAATCAATTTTGGCCTCTTTGCATTTTTTACGGATATAAAACTCATACTCAAGGTCTATCTGCCAATCGCAGAAGGCATTCATTAAGGTCACACCAACGCCGAGGACCCGTGAACGCAACGATAAATACTCTTCGTGCTTTTTGATGTACTCGTCATCGAGTTTACCGCCCTGGGTACCTAAATACGATGCGCTGACATCCGCGAGGATATACAGCACCACGGTTACGAATGCGTCCCCTATGAACTTCTTCCAATTGGAGAATATACCTACCTCGCTCCAGATCGATCCGATCATAAGGGCGACGATGGCTATTAATGAGTATGCAGCGAAGTTTTCTCCGATGGTCTTCGCTAAATTTTTTTGCCTTTGGTTATGCTGCTTTTGCTTGAATTGCCGATAGTCGTCTTTACTTGGGCTCGTCGCGGCATTACCGCTCTTCTCCAGATCAAACATCACCGTACTTTCCCTTCTTATAGTATACCTCGATATCGTCCGCTGAACACTTGCAGAAAGTTGATGCTGTGCCCGAAAGGACTCCTATGAAGCTTCCTATCGCGCCTACGGCAAGTATCGCTACCGCCTCGTCGATCACCTTTTGAAGGCATATCATAAATATGAGAAGTGCCACGACGGTTATAAATACGATCAGTGCCGGCGGGATCTTATTTGCAACTTGCGCAATGATGCTTTTTGCAAGCACAAGCGCAACTATGGCAGTAAAGAATATTGCCACTCCACCGAAAGCTAAGTTGCTTTCGGTGGTCTTTATGCCCGGGACGATCTTCACGGACGCTATCAGCATCGGTATCACGCACGCTGCGTTTCCAAGCCAATATAATATATGTTGAGCCCAACGCAACGCCTTATATCGTTTATTGAGCTTGTCCTTATTCATTCTGCTGACCTCCGACGGAGTCGAGCATTGCAAGACGCTTTTCGAGTTTTGCAAAATCCTCTTCGCTCAGCTCGGCTTCGATAGCCTTCATGCCGTTTGCGTAGAACAGATCAATGGTAGCCTTATCCGTTATAGGCATCGCTGTCCTGTCGATCACAAGCTTAAGCATACGAAGATTGCACGCGGCTGCTATAAGCATGTCCTTGCTCTCTTTGATTCGCGCTTCCTTGAGCTGCACGATCTGCTCATTGCATCGAAGGATCTCGCCGTCTTTATCAAGAAGCTCTTTTTCATAAATAGCCTTGTTCTCAAGCGCGGTTTTGTAAAGCTCCTTCATTTCACCAAGCGTCTGTGAATTCTCGTCGCATGATGCCTTAACTGTATTCGCAAGTCCGTGCTCGGAATTCATGGAATAATCAAGTCGCTTCATCGGTGAGGAGAACTTAATGTGCATCGTCAAGGAATATGAGAGAAGTGCCAGAGCGACCAGCGCGATCAGAACCACGAGGATCCAGAACTGCATATCAGATTCAACCGTTGATTTAAAGCCTACCCACCACTTGGTATCGCCCAGGTACTTGTCTCCGACCTCTATCATCGAGTCAACAAGCTTTTCTGCGTCTTCTATCGAGATGCCCATCTTTTCAGCAAGCGCAACGATAGCCTCGGCTTTGGTTCCCGATGCCTCAATTATATCGACGATCTCGCTTGCCGCTTCGCTGTCTATCTCAAGCGCTTCGGTAACCATCTCAACAGCCTCGGTTTCGGGTGTAACGGTTTTGGTGTCGGTCGCGAAAGTGGGAAGCACTCCCAATGCCGCGATCATAATGATGGCTATGATTGTATAAAAGATCTTTTTCATGTTATCCTCCTATGATATCAATACCGTATTTTTTCTTTATGTTTCCGATCTCTTCTTTGAGCTCTGCAAGCTCCTTGCCCTGATCGTTATATGCCACTGCAAGCTTTGTAACAATCCCGTCAAGCGCATTTGCCACGGAGATAAACCTACCGCTGCGATGCAACGTGCCGCATGGATACACGGTGCCGTCTTGAGCTATAAACCGTACCTTGTTGGGACCTTGCATCAGCTCCCACTCGGGGAAGGAGATCTGCTTGTCCTGAGTTTTGTAATTTCTTTGACCGATCATAACTGTACCGTCGAGGTTTGTCGTTATGACGACGCGGTCTCCTACAACGTGCTTCTCTTCGAGAATAACGCCGAAGCTACCGACTCGGTCAAGTATTTCGATGTTCATATTAGTCATTTTATCCTTTCTTCCAGATGATTAATGCGGTCACGCCAAGCTTGGCGTTGCTCTCTTATAGGCGCATACTCGGAAAGGGTAAACATACCTTCTGCGTACTTGATCGCCTGATAGTCGGTGTCACGGAGCTTCGCCTTCAGCTCTGCGATCTCTCGCTCTGCCGCCATCTTTGCAAGCTCTTCCTCGGTGTAGGGAAGGTAGACCCAAATCTCCTCGCGCTCGACGTGAGCGGGGACGTAAGGCTTGCCCTCAACGTCAATGACCTTTTCCAATATCTTACCGCCGTTGGGATATTCTTTGATCGCCTCGTAGTGCCATTCTTCCACAACCTCTTCCTGCTCGGGGATATCGGTCTCGATAACGTCTTTTTTGAGATAACCTTTTTCAAGGTCACAGTCCAACAGCTCGACTGTCTTATCTTCGTTGAATA
>JBGVHJ010000056.1:0-7898 GCA_045122255.1 Eubacteriales bacterium
AACAATCCCTTTTAGAATAACGATTTTGGCAAAATCATTTTAAGACATCTTATCTTTTAAAAAGGCGACCTCCTCATCCGTCGCCTTCGGCGCCACCTTCTCCGCTGGAGAAGGCTATTCTAACCGATAAACTGCAATTTATCAATTAACCTTCTTCTTATACGACTTCAGATACGTCGCATAGACCGCTATTGCGATCATGGGGAAAAGCATTCCGACGATCATACCCAGCTTCATGCCGAACTGCTCGGCAGAAAGCCCAAGGGTGTTCGCCATAGAGATCAAGGTCTCGTTCTTTATAGCCGCGTCGGTAACAACACCAACCATCTGAGGTCCCATAGACGCGCCGAAATCACCGCCTGCCGCCATAAGCGCGAAGATCATAACTCCGCCCTGCGGATATCGGTCGCTTGCCACTATAAGGCTTCCCGGCCACATCATTGAAACACAGAAGCCCGTCAATGCGCAGGCGATAAGTCCTACCACCGGGAAAGGCGAAACAGCCGCTATAAGATAGCACACCGTCGCACCAATTGCCCCCCAGAAAAGCGCGTTAGAGATATTTTTACCGAATTTCGCGTAAAGCGAGCGTCCAAGTCCAAGGGTAACGGCAAATATCGCCACTCCGAATATGTCACCCAAAATTTTTGGGAGATCGAGTGCCTCTTCGATGTAGCTGGATGCCCACTGAGCCATAGTCACCTCTGCCGAGCCGCCGAGGAAAATTCCGAATACACAGAGCCAAACGCCGCCGTTTTTGAGGAATTTAACTGCGCCCGACGTCTTTTCAGGCGTTGCCATCTGCGGAAGCCTTGCCTTTGCGAAAAAGATCACCGCCGCTATGGGAATTACCATAAATATCACGGGCAACCACTGCCAATTGCTCCTGCCGCAGAAATAAAGAAATACCGTAGATATAACCGCAACACCAACCACACCCCAAGCGTATATAGAGTGAAGCTTGCTCATATCTCTGTCGGGATCGTCACTGGGCAGAGCCGCAATAACGGGGCTGACCAGCACCTCGCAAAATCCGCTTGCCATCGAGAAAAGCACCGTTCCGATCACAAGCCCTGCGTAAACCGCCCCCGGGAATATGACGGGAGAGAGCGCATATATCAGAAGTCCCGCCATCGTCAGGAAGGGCGCGCACTTTACCGCCAACGGAATATTGAACTTGTGCGAGAAAAACGAAAACAAAAGGTCAACTCCAAGCTGAGTGCAAAAGTTGATCAATACCAAAAGTCCAAGCAGCGAATAGCTTATACCGTAAAGCTCGTGAAATGTCAGAAAAAGCAGAGGAGAAAGGTTTCCCACCACGCTCATTGAAATATTGGAGGCATAGCACCCCGCCTTAACTAAAAATATATTTTTCTTATCCATAATACACCCTTATTCAAATGTCCTCATCTCTATAAGCTTGTCGAGTCCTTCCCCGTCGCCTATATAGCAATCTGAAATTTTCTCCATTTCTTCATGACCGAAATTGTAAGCATCGTAAATACCGACCACCGGCATTCCGAGCCCCTTCGCGGTCTTCAGCGCAACCAACGAGTCCTCAAACACCCAGGTCTCCTCAACGGGAGTGCCAAGATATTCAAGCGCGGCAAGATAAACGTCGGGCTTATCCTTTCCGCAACCGAAATCACAGCTTGAAAGCAGCCTCGGGATATATTTTCCCAGCTCGCACCGCTCTGCGGCGATCTCAACCATATCAAGCGCCGATGCCGAGGCTATGCACATCTTCACGTCGTTATCGTAAAGATACTTCAAAAACTCGATCGCTCCCGGCTTCATTTCAACGCGATTCCTGTAAAAATCCGCTATAAGCTCGTTGCAGAATCTCCATATCTCGTCTCCATCTCTGCCGATGCCGAAAACGTTGTGTATCATCTCCATGCCTTCGCGCAGAGTCATGGTGCGCAGCTTCAGATCGATCTCCTCGCCCGGGAAATCCTCCCTGCCGTCAAGGTATCTGTCCGATATCGCCTGCCAGATCTCGCGCCAGACGATCAGCGAATTGATAAGCGTTCCGTCCATATCAAATATAGCACCCTTTATCTTCATTGTCATTTCCTTTCAAAAAGCTTTTTACCGGATTATTCTATCACATTTCAGGGCAGATTTCAAGTGTATTAATAAAACTTATTCAACATTACCAAATTATTATATATAAAATAGGCAATATTTACAAAAAACAAAAATATTCTTGACTTATTTAGTGAAAAAGTGTATAATACTATTATGCGAAAAACTTTTAAAGCACAGTCTGGCAAGGAAAACACATAGTTCTATCCTCCAGAACTGTACTTTTTTACTGTTTAAAGCAAAAAACAAATAATGAAAGAGGTTAAACATGAAAAAGACACCTTTGCTCGATCAGAACGGCAAGCGCAAGTTCGGTATACTTGACAGCTTGTCCTACGCGGCAGGTGACTTCGGCTGCAACATGAGCTTTGCGCTGAAGGGCACCATGGCGATCTTCTGGACTCAGTTCATGAGAATGGACTCCGTGCTCTACGCGGGACTCCTTATTCTCGTTCAGATCTGGGACGCTATCAACGACCCCCTTATCGGATCTATCATCGACCGCGATAAGAGACAGACCTACAAGAGAGGCAAGTTCCTCGCTTACATCTGGCTCGGATCCATCGGTCTTCTGGTAGCCGGAGCCCTGTGCTTTATCCCGTGGGTACAGAATGCAGGCACTATCGTCAAGGCGATAGTATTCGTTTCGGGATACATTCTCTGGGACGCGTTCTACACCATCGCAAACGTTCCCTACGGTTCCCTTCTCTCCCTTATCTCCAAGGATCCCGCAGACCGCGCGTCGCTTTCCGCTTGGAGAAGCGTTGGATCTATGATCGGTAACATCGTTCCCATGGTCATTCTTCCTATGATCATATACGATGCAAACAACAACATTATCGGTGAGCGCGTATTCATCGCCGCTCTTGTAATGGGTGTGCTTGGATTTATCGCATTCCAGTTTATGATCCGCACCACCACCATCCGCGTTGAAGAGGATATTACCGTCAGCGAGGAGCAGCCCAAGTTCAACGTGTTCAAGGCTATGCTTAACTTCATGAAAAACCGCCCCGCAGTCGGCGCAACTCTCGCCGCTATGGGTATGTTCATCGGTATGCAGGGCGCAACCACCGCCGTTACCGTAATGTTCCAGTCTTACTTCAAGAACGTTGCCCTCTCGGGTGTTGTTACCATGTTCGCTATGATCCCGATAGTTGCATTCACCCCCTTGGCACGTAAGCTCGTTGTCAAGTTCGGTAAGAAGGAGCTTTCGGTAGTCGGCTCTCTCTGCTCCGTTGCGGCAGGCGTGCTTATGCTCGTCCTTCCCATTACCCCCGATTTCAAGGGCCTTGTGATCTACATCGTCGCTTCGCTTATCTATTCCTTGGGAACAGGTATCTACACCACCGTTTCCTGGTCTATGATGGGTGACGCTATCGACTACAACGAGTGGAAAAACGGCACTCGCGAGGAGGGTACGGTCTACTCCCTCCACTCCTTCTTCCGTAAGCTGGCTCAGGGCGCAGGTCCTTCCCTCGCACTCGTTATTATGGCGGCTCTCGGTTATTCCGAGATCAACGGAGGAAATCAGCTCTTCTCTGTAGCGCTCAATATGCGCTATCTCGTTGCAGGCCTCTATCTCTTCGCCGCAGTTATGCAGCTTGTAGGTCTTGCGATCGTCTATAACCTTGATAAGAAAACTCTCGCAAAGATGAATGCGGAGCTGGCAGAGCGTCATGCAGGCGAGTCTTCCGCAGAGCAGTCTGCGGAGCAGTAATTGCAAGGAGGTAATAAAAATATGAAAAAAATAATATCTTTAATTCTCGTTGCTCTCTTTGCACTCTCAGCGATCACTCTCACCGCTTGCTCTATCAACTCCCAAGAGGTGTCGATCCTCTGGAGCGATAAGGGCGAGGTGCTGGTTCCCGACAGTCTTATCAACTGTATCGAGCGAGCAATGTATATCGAAAATATCAGCTACAAGCACTACGGCGCTAATGGAAATCATGAAACTCAGCTCCAGCAGGCTAAAGCAGCCGCCGAGGCAGGCTGTGCGGCTCTCGTTATCGAGCCCGCAGATCCCACCAAGGCAGGCGAATTTGTTGCCGTAGCAAAGGAAAAGGACGTTCCCCTGATCTTCATCGGCAACGTTGCAAAGAGCGTTCTCGACAGCTACGATAAGTGCGTTGCTATCTACGCAAACGATGCGAGCGTTGCAAAAACTCAGGGCAAGCTCATCGCCGACTACGTTAAGGCAAACTTCGAAAAGCTTGACCGTAACGAAGACGGTAAGATCAGCTACGTGGATTACACCGGTCTTATTCCCACCGGAAGCGCCGCTGAAGCAAACAAGCTTCTCAAGGAGGACGCTGACTACGAGATCGAGATCGGCAGCGGCTGTAACAAGGAAAAGACCAGAACCGAGCTCGTGTTCTACGATGATAAGAATCCTCTCAAGTATCTCTCCTCCTTCGGCGCAGAAATCGCACAGAGAGAGATCATGGAAAAGTACAACGATAAGAATAAGAACACCGTCGAGCTTGTAATTACCGCTGATGACGCTACCGCTCTCAAGATCCTTGAAACTCTTCAGAGCTTTGATTTCAACACCAACAAGCTGGAAACACATTTCATTCCCGTGTTCACCGTCGGTTTTGAGGCAGACTACAAAAACTACGTTCTTGCCAAGGCTCCCATCGATGCAGAAAAGAGAGCGGAATACCTTGAGAAGAGCAAGTACCTCTGCGACCTGACAACGGTTGCAGAAGAAGACCTTGAGGTTATGATCTGGAACACCAAGAACGTTATCGGCTCCGGCAGACTTGCAGGAACCGTAATCGAAGATCAGGACGCTATCGCCGCAGCCATCGCCGCAACAGTCCGCAACTTCATCAAGGGCAACAGCGCATTTAACGGACTCGACGAGGAGCTCGTTGACGGCAAGAAATACCTTATAAACTACATCCCCAACTGATATGATACGAAATCAGGAGAAATACAATGAGACAGATACTCAAGCTTAATGAAAATTGGCTTTTTAAGAAAGACACAACCGACTTCACCGCTCGCGACGGCGTAGCGGTCACCCTTCCCCACACCTGGAACGCAGAGGACGGTCACGACGGCGGAAACGATTATTTCCGCGGCTCCTGCCTCTACGTCAAGACCCTTAAAAAGGCTGACCTCCCCGAATCCGACCTTTACTACCTCGAATTCCGCGGCGCAAACTCCTCCGCTGACGTTTACGTCGGCGGTGAAAAGCTGGCGCACCACGACGGAGGTTACTCAACTTGGCGCGTAAATATCACCGAGAAGCTCTCCGACGAGACCGAGATCGCGGTTATCGTGGACAACTCCGCAAGCGATCGCGTCTACCCCCAGATGGCAGACTTCACCTTCTACGGCGGTCTTTACCGTGACGTTAACCTTGTTTGCGTAAACAAGGCTCACTTCGACCTTGACTATTTCGGCGGCACCGGCGTAGCCATCACCCCCGTAGTCGAAGGTGCTGACGCTACCGTTACCGTTGACGCTTACACCACCGAGCTCAAGGAAGGTCAGAAGCTTGTATACACCGTTTACGACAAGGAAGAAAACGAGCTTCAGAAGATCGAGACCGCAGAAAAGCAGGCGGTCTTCACCCTTGAAAACGTTCACCTCTGGAACGGACGTAAGGATCCCTACCTCTATTGCTGTGAGGTCGAGATCGTTGAAGGCGAAACCGTTCTTGATAACGTATGCCACCGCTTCGGCTGCAGAAGCTTCAAGATCGATCCCGCAAACGGATTTATCCTTAACGGAGAAGAATACCCCCTGCGCGGTGTTTCGCGCCACCAGGACCGCTTCGGTGTGGGTAATGCCCTTCTCCCCGAGCACCACGAGGAGGATATCGACCTTATAATGGAGGTCGGTGCCACCACTATCCGTCTTGCTCACTATCAGCACGATCAGTATTTCTACGACCTCTGCGACGAGAAGGGTCTCGTCATCTGGGCAGAGATCCCCTACATCTCCAAGCATATGCCCACAGGCCGTGAGAATACGATCTCCCAGATGAAGGAGCTTGTAACTCAGAACTACAACCACCCCTCCATCGTAGTATGGGGACTTTCCAACGAGATCTCCATCGGAGGCTCCGACGAGGATCTGCTTGAAAACCACCGCATCCTCAATGATCTCGTTCACGGTATGGACAAGACCCGTCTCACCACCATCGCGGCTGTTTCGATGTGCAAGATGGACGATCCCTATCTCCAGATCCCCGACGTTGTTTCCTATAACCACTACTTCGGCTGGTACGGCGGCGACACCACCATGAACGGACCTTGGTTCGATAAGTTCCACGAGATGCACCCCAACATTCCGATCGGTTGCTCCGAATACGGATGCGAGGCACTCAACTGGCACACCAGCGACCCCAAGCAGGGCGACTACACCGAGGAATATCAGGCATTCTATCACGAGGAGCTCATCAAGCAGCTCTTTACCCGTAAATATATGTGGGCTACCCACGTATGGAATATGTTCGACTTCGGAGCTGACGCAAGAGCCGAGGGCGGCGAAAACGGACAGAACCACAAGGGTCTCGTCACTATGGACCGTAAGTACAAGAAGGATGCCTTCTATGCATACAAGGCTTGGCTGGTTTCTCCCGAGACCGACCCCTTCGTGCACCTCTGCTCCAAGAGATATATCGACAGAGTTGAGGACGTAACAAAGGTCACCGTCTACTCCAACCTTCCCGAGGTTGAGCTCTTCGTAAACGGCGAGAGCATCGGCAAGAAGACCGCATCCGATCACTTCTTCTATTTCGACGTTAAGAACGAGGGTGAATCCACCATCGTTGCAAAGGCAGGCGAGCTTACCGACGAGGGCGTTATCCGCAAGGTAAGCGAGCGCAATATGGACTACGTCCTCAAGGAGCAGGGCGCGGTTCTTAACTGGTTCGACATCAACACCCCCGAAGGCAGATACTCTCTTAACGATACCATCGCAGATATCATGAAGAGCAAGAGAGGAAAGCTCTGGTTCTTGGGAATGGGTCTCAAGCTCAAGAAAAAGATGGACAAGAACAAGAAGAAGGACAAGAGCGGCGAAAAGAAGTCGGGCGGATTTGACGTTAACCTCAAGGATGCCGCAGGCAGCGGAATCATGGATATGATGGGCGGCTTCACCGTCCTCCGTCTCTCGGGCATGATGGGTATGATGAACATCAGCTTCACCAAGGAAGAGCTCCTTAAGATGAATAAGCAGCTTAACCGCATCAAGAAACCTAAGGACGTTAAATAAACCGCAAACGGGCAGGGATTAGCGTGATACTCCAAGCGGAGTATCACGCAGTCAAATCCGTCTTCGACGGATGAAATCCACCTGCGGTGGATGAAATCGCGTACGCGATGAAATCCTGCTTCGCAGGGTTGTATTTAGACGGATTTGATTTCATCCAAGGCGTGCCTTGGATTTCATCTGAACGAAGTGAAGATTTCATCGTTGCCGCGCAACGATTTCATTAAACCAACACAAAAAGAGATAACATTTCGGATATAAACCGATTTGTTATCTCTTTCTGCTTATATAAGGGTTTTGGGGATATCCCATTATGCGTTTGACCAATCAAATGCGATGCTCGCACTTAGCGGCAGTTTTTAAATTCTCCGCGAAGAACATCACCCATTATTCCCTGCACGTTTTCAAATTTTGATTTATCGGTGGGTTAAGCCTTCCCCAGCGGGGAAGGGGGACCACGAAGTGGTGGATGAGGAGGTCGCTCTCAGAAGGATAAACCGTCTTCCAAAAATTTCACCAAAAGCGTTATTCTAAAAGGGATTGCTATGGGTGGCGTAGGTTGAGGAACCATATTGCAAAACTGT